>JAYZJE010000163.1:0-2568 GCA_036164895.1 Pseudomonadota bacterium | reverse complement strand
GTTACGCTGAACACGATCGATGCCAGTGGGGGGACCACCCTCTGACGCATCCTGTGGTCACCTGATTTCGCCACCGCACCCTGCATCCTCGGACTAGCCACTCCGGGTCAGCGGATACATCTAAGGTTAACCAGCAATTTAAGCCGGCCGTCGGCGGCTTCCCTCTGCTATAGTTAGCTGAGCCGCGGAGGTGCTAAGCGGCTCTCCCAATAACGAATAGGAAAAGAAAAAGGGGGTCATCGTGGTGGCATCGCAAAAGCTCCATACCACGGAACAAATCCGGAACATTGCATTCGTCGGTCATGCCGGGGCCGGTAAAACAACACTGATTGAAGCATTGCTGGTCCAGGCAGGCGCGATAGGATCAGCCGGTAACATAGCCAAGGGCACCACAGTTTCTGATTTCATCCCGCAGGAAAAACGCCTGCAGCATTCTCTGGAATCCGCTGTCATGCACTTAGAGCATGACGGTAGGTATATGAATATTCTTGACACGCCTGGGTATCCTGATTTTTCTGGACGAGCCATGAGTGTACTGCCGGCTGTTGAGACGGCGGCAGTCGTGGTTAACGCTGAGACCGGCATTGAACTGGTGACCCAGAAAATGATGGATTTCGCGTCTGACCGACGCCTGTGCCGCATAATCGTCATTAACAAGATTGACGTTGCGGGTACTGATTTGCAAGGACTGGTGGGGCAAATACGCGACACGTTTGGCAAGCAGTGTCTGCCTCTGAATCTTCCCAGCGACGGTGGCAAGGCGGTGGTCGATTGCTTTTTCACGTTGTCGGACGCCACGCCGGATTTCGCCTCAATAGAGGCAGCCCACACGGAAATGGTAGATCAAATCGTCGAGCTCGATGATGAACTGATGGAACTCTATCTCGAGCAAGGCGAAGATCTCGGCATTGAGCAACTGCACGATCCTTTCGAGCGTGCCCTTCGGGCCGGGCATCTGGTGCCAATCTGCTTTGTATCAGCCGAAACCGGTGCCGGTGTTCGCCAGCTGCTTAATATTCTGACTCAGCTGATGCCAAATCCGGCAGAAGGCAATCCGCCCGAGTTTCTAAAGGGCGAGCCAGGCGCCGAGGAACCGGTTGAAGTAACGGCGGATGCCTCAGCACCTTTCATAGGTCATGTCTTCAAGGTCAATGTCGATCCCTACATAGGCCGCATGGGTGTGTTCCGAGTGCACCAAGGCCGGATTAAAACTGGCGACCAGATTTTTATCGGGGACCGGCGCAAGGGGTTCAAGCTTGCACATTTCTATCGACTGCAGGGGAAGGACAATGTTGAAATCGCCAATGCCGTTCCCGGCGACATTTGTGCAATATCCAAAGTCGACGAAATCCAGTTCGATGCTGTAATGCATTCGAGCCACGCTGAAGATCAGTTCCATCTACGCTCACTGACCATGCCCCCACCGATGTACGGGGTGGCACTGGAGATGACGCGGCGAGGAGATGAGAAAAAACTCTCGGATGCACTACATAAACTTGCGGCGGAAGACCCAAGTCTCAATATCGAATTTAGTTCTCAAGCAAACGAGACGGTTTTACGTGGTATGGGTGAGTTGCATCTGCGGTTGGTACTGGAGCGAATGCGGGATGAATTCAATTTAGAGGTCAGTACCCGTCCGCCAAAAATTGCCTACCGTGAAACGGTTACCAGAGTGGCTGAAGGCCATTGCCGTCACAAGAAGCAGACGGGGGGAGCGGGGCAATTCGGCGAAGTGTTTCTTAAAGTGGAACCGCTGAACCGGGATTCCGGTTTCGAGTTCGTCAATAAAGTGGTCGGTGGGTCAATACCGAGTCAATTCATACCCGCAGTCGAAAAAGGGGTTCGACAGGTTCTGCACGAGGGCGCGGTGGCGGGGTATCCGCTGCAGGATGTTCGCGTGATTGTCTATGACGGCAAGCACCATCCGGTAGATTCGAAGGAAGTCGCATTCGTTGCAGCCGGCAAAAAAGCGTTTCTGGCTGCCATCGACAAGGCTAAACCCATCGTATTGGAGCCAATCGCGCGGGTTGAGGTTACCTCCCCCGGTAATTGTGTCGGCGATGTGACCGGGCACCTGTCCGGTGTTCGCGGGAGGATCAGCGGCAACGATTCTTTGAGTGGTAACCAGATTAAGATTTCTGCCGAGGTGCCGGTTGCTGAGCTGGGCAATTACCACACGACGCTAAAATCGCTGACCGGTGGTGAGGGCGCCTACACGATGGAATTCGATCATTACGGGATAGTGCCGCGCGATGTTCAAGTGCGGTTGGCCGCCGCAGCTCGGCCGCACGAGGAAAATTGACGTAAGTCTTCATAAGGACCACGGTGGCCGGGCCGCAGACTGAAAATTTACGTAAGTTTTAGTAGGGCTACGGCGGCCCTTCACACAATTATGAGGAGCAGGGGAATGTCGAAGGCTTATCCAAAAAGTTTACCGCAGGCTGGCCTGACTCGCAGAGCCGTGCTGGCTGGTGTGGGGGGAGCAGCTGGCCTGGTGGCCGGCCTGCCGGCTGGCGGTCAGCCCCAGACGTCCATGACGCTAAATCTGGACGATCCGGAAGACAACCT
>JAYZJE010000162.1:0-3060 GCA_036164895.1 Pseudomonadota bacterium | reverse complement strand
ATTCTGCCCGTAACCCGAGCAAACTACAACGCCTATTAATAAGGACATTTACGGATGGCAATGGATGTTCCGCTGCAGGACGTTTCCAACGCTTCCGAGCCGCTGTCGATCAAAAATTATAAGGTGAATGCAATTGAGAGGCATTGCTTGCCACCCCCAATGAAACCGGAAAAGCTGGCTGGAGCAGTCGATTTTTTACGCGTCCGGCACATACTTGCGCCCTGGCAGAGAGTTCGGTAGCGTGTACGCCGAAAATTTTTTATCGAATGCAACCGCCTGCGGTAGGTGAAGATGAGTAATTTTATCCGTACAGGACTATTTCTGATTCTCGTATATGGAACTGGAGCAGCTGCGCACGCGGCAGGTGATCCGGTGAAGGGTAAGGAGCTTTTTATTTTCTGCATGGCCTGTCATGGTCAAAACGCGGAAGGCGTTTCGGCACTACAGGCCCCGGCAAATGCCGGCCAAGATCTCTGGTACATGTTCCGACAGATGAATAACTACCGTGCCGGAATTCGCGGTGTCCATCCGAACGATACTTTTGGCGCGCAAATGCGGCCCATGGCGCTAACGTTGACTGACGAACAAGCGGTACAGGATGTCGTGGCGTATATTGGGACTCTGGATACGCCGGATCCGCCAGCGACAATAGAAGGCGATATCGAAGCCGGCAAAAAAGCGTACGAAACCTGCATCCCCTGTCACGGCGCGTATGGCGAGGGCGCCGAGACACTCGATGCACCACGGTTGTCAAAGCAATACGACTGGTATCTCGTGTCGCAATTGAACAATTTCAAGGCGGACATCCGCGGCACGCATCAGAATGACATCTACGGCGCGCAAATGCGCATCATGGCGCAGATGCTGGAAACCGACGAACAAGTCCGGAACGTAGCGGCGTATATCGCGACTTTGGAGTACGTTCCCGGACAAGAGTGAACGGGGCCACAGCCGGCGCTAGGGGTCTTGTTCATCATCGGATCGCATCAGGTGCATAGACGGTCCGAAGATCTCTGCGTCATTTACAGCCAACCGGACACGGTACTGGCCGGGCACCGGGAACATCACTTTTTCCATCGGCAATACCAATTGTGTCTTAGCCGGGGCGCTGTTCACGGGCCGAAATTCGACGTCGGTGTGCCCATCAATCGAGAACACTGATTTACCGTCCGGACCCGTTAAATCAATTTTGAACGGAATGCGCCCTTGAGTGTGCCGTTCCCATTCGATCACTCCGGCTAGAACAAGGTGTTCCTGGCGGGCTGGAAAATCCGAAGCGTACAGTTCGTTGAACACTCCCTGAATATTGAGGCGTCCATCGGGCCCGGCCGCAGCTTCCTTGCAGAATAAAAGCATGGATTCCATAGATAGACAACCGTGGAAAGCTAACAAATTGTTCGGGCCAACCCCAGCGGCCGCAGTGTATCATTGGCGTATTGACCTATCATGCCGGGTAGCCGATTATGTGCGGCGGCGTAAAGGCCGCCCCCGTTTGCAAGTAATCAGCTTGAAACGCAAAGCGGTAGCCCATACGTATCACTGTACCAGTACTAATAAATACGACCGTCGGAGACACAAGATGAAGAGCCACGTATTGAACGGAATAGTTGCTTTCCTCGCTTTTAGCATCGCGGTTTCGGCCTATGCTGCAGGCGACCTTGCCAAAGGGAAAACAACCTATGAAATCTGCGCAGTTTGTCACGGTGCGGACGGCGAAGGGACCCCGGAACTGAATGTGCCGAAAATCGGCGGGCAGGAAGAGTGGTACGTCGCGAGGCAATTGCAGAATTTCAAAGCCGGCCTGCGAGCGCCGGATACCAGCGACCTTTACGGAACCCAGATGAGGGCGCTCAGCATGACGCTGGCAGACGACCAGGAAATTGCCGACGTGTCCGCTTATGTGGCTTCATTGAGCCCAGCAGCCGTTGTAGACACGGTTAGCGGTGATGTGGCCCAGGGAAAAGCCAGTTATGCGATATGCGTCACATGTCACGGCGCCAATGGCGAAGGTAACCAGATGCTGAATTCGCCGAAACTGGTCGGGCAGCACGACTGGTACACCGTTCGCCAGCTGCAGAACTACAAGTCCGGAGTGCGCGGCGGCGACCCGAAAAACGTTTTTGATACGCAGATGCGCCCAATGGCGATGGTGTTGACCACCGACGCCGCGATCGACAATATAGCCGCTTACATCAACTCGCTGGATTAGGTTACCAATTCGATCAAGGGCGCCCGAGCCGAACACCACCTGGTGATGTTCAAGAAATTCTGTCTTTTATGGTGACGTCAGTGGCTAGGCGCCCGCATCCAAAATAACCTGTCTCACCATCTGGGCATATGCCGTTACTCGTCTCCACATCACGAATAGGCACGCATTACAATCCGTGAATGTACCTATTTAAAACCGTTCCTGAAGGTCTTTAAGCTCAGGTATCCACCCAGAAGCAGCGTCAGCATTAAACGCTTAGTGCCTGTCGTCCACGATCATCCTGGCAATCTGATGAATGGCACTGAGAACCGGATCGAAACAGCATCCTAGCCGGTTGCGAGGGCCCCTCGCTTCCAGTACCATCGCCAACAATTTGGAAAGTTTCCGCAAATCAATTCGAAGCTGCGACCATTAGTTTTCTATATTTGTACGGAGCATTTCTGGATTCTTCCACCATTGCGATGGTCTGCCAGAAGCAAGGTTAAGGGGTTGTTCTGTCAGGCAGTGGGTCCATGCTGCCCTTAGGGGGATGCACAATAAATGTTCGCAATTAAACGATGCGTTGATCGATGGACATTTCATTAATCCGAATCGGGGCATGAATCGGTTTCAAAACTTCCTTGCTCGCAAAAGGATTTAGCTGATGGTTTTAGCAGTTGTATTGATTTTATTGACCGTAGGTTCGATCGTTTTTCATTTTTTGAGCCCCCAGTTCGGGTGGTGGTTTACGCCGATCGCATCCAACTGGGGCACGATCGACGACACGATAGGGATCACGTTCTGGATCACCGGCATCGTGTTCGTTGCCGTCAACCTGTTCGTGGCAATTGCCATAATTCGCTACCGCGCTC
>JAYZJE010000161.1:0-3093 GCA_036164895.1 Pseudomonadota bacterium | reverse complement strand
CTGTCTTAAAACCTAGCGATTAGGTAGTCTGTTAAACAGTCAATCTAATTGACAACCTGATGCCCACCTCGAAAAATAACGCCAAGCAACGGCCCAACACTCTTAGCTTTCCCAGCCTAGCTTCTTTAACCCTGGCCGCCTGTGCTGGGGGGGCGGTGGTTCAAATATCCAGCCAACACCGGCACCAGAGTCCGGATCAACAATATTATTAGCATTGATGGTGCCCAGGAGAGGACTTGAACCTCCACGGGGTTGCCCCCACTGGCACCTGAAGCCAGCGCGTCTACCAATTCCGCCACCTGGGCTGCGGGCGCAGAATGTACTGGCAGGTTTTATTCCTGTCAAACCGGTATGCTTGCTCGCAAGATGATCGAAGTCCACGAAAACCCTGATGGGCGGGCGTTCTAAACGCTCGAACAAACCGGCCCCAAAACCGACAACCAAGGGCTACGAGCACGCGGGGCCCGATACGGGGACGATCCTCAAGACGTTGGGAGAGCGAGGATTGCCGGTGACCCTCGGCGAGTTAGCCAGGGACCTCGACGTTCGCGGTGAACGACTTCTTGTGGCCCTAAAGAAGCGTCTCGGACGCATGTCAACATCCGGGCAATTGTTGGTAAACCGGCGTGGCGAATACTGTCTGCTGGCGAAAATCGACGCCCTGCCCGGGGTGGTTAAGGCACATCCCGATGGATTTGGTTTTATGAGTCCTGATGATGACTCAGAGGACGTGTATCTGCCGTACCAAGAAATGCGAGCATTATTGGACGGCGACCGTGTGGCCGTGCGCCTGACGGGCCGCGGGCGCAGGGATCGTCGCACGGGGTCAGTTGTGGACATACTGGAGCGGGGCAAGGCGACTTTGGTTGGGCAGTACCATCGCGAGCATGGTGTTGGTTACGTGCGTGAGGCCGCATCGAGGTCACCACATAATTTCATGGTTCCCGACCATTACCGGGCTGGCGCCAAGCATGGCCAAATGGTCAAGCTCAAAATTACGGATTATCCAGCAGCACAACGTGAGGCGCACGGCAAAATTGTTCGCGTGCTCGGTGAACCATCAGACCCTGGCATGGCGACGACGCTGGCTATCGAGAGCTTCGGCCTTCCGGCGGACTGGTCGGCAACGATTCTGCAAGGAGCTGCGGCCTTGGGCGACCGGGTACGCTCCGCGGACCAAGCCGAGCGGGTTGAACTGCGCGAGCTGCCATTGGTTACGATCGACGGAGCGGATGCCCGAGATTTCGACGATGCCGTGTTCGCTGAACCGGACGGCACGAATTGGCGGCTCATTGTCGCTATTGCAGACGTATCCCGATATGTAAAGCCAAGCGATGCAATTGATCAAGAGGCGCAGCGGCGGGGAACCTCAGTCTACTTTCCCGACCAGGTCCTGCCGATGTTGCCCGAGTCCCTGTCGAACGGCTTGTGCTCGCTGAATCCAAAAGTGGATCGCTTGTGCCTTGCCTGCGACATGCGGGTGAACGCGAACGGTAAAGTTTTGAAATCGAAATTCTATCGCGCTGTAATGCGGTCTAAAGCGCGGTTGACCTATAACCAGGTGAATGCGTTGATCGGTGAACGCAATCCGGCCGAACGACGGAAATTCAGCACGCTGCTGCCGCCACTGGAGAACCTGTACGGTGTTTACCGGGCACTGGCGCGCGCTCGGCGGCGCAGAGGCGCGCTGGACCTTGAGTTACCCGAGGTAAGAATTGAGCTTGATAAGCAAGGGCAGATCAAGAGTATCGCGCCAAGGCATCGGAACGATGCGCATCGGCTGATCGAAGAATGCATGATCGCGGCGAACGTGCAGGCGGCAAAGTTGCTGCGACGGCACCGCCTGTCTACGCTTTACCGCGTGCATGCGGGCCCGGAAGCCGAAAGGTTCGAGGATCTACGCCTGCTGTTGCAGGAACTGGGCCTGAAGGTTTCCGACCAGGCCCTGACTCAACCGCGGGAGATGAACCGAGTATTGCAGGCGCTACGTGAACGCCCTGATTTCCAAATACTTGCCGTCGCTGTACTGCGCACAATGACCCAGGCGATTTATCAGCCTGGGCACGCGGCGCATTTTGGGTTGGGGCTGGATTCTTATGCGCACTTTACTTCGCCGATTCGACGCTACCCGGACCTATTGGTTCATCGTGGCATCAAGCATATTCTCGACCGAAAAAAACCCGCGGCATTTACCTATGATCATCAGCGCATGGACATTCTGGGGCGCGATTGTTCGGTTCTTGAGCGACGTGCGGAAGATGCGGCACGGCACGTCGAAGCACGCTATAAGTGTGCCTATATTCAGGACAAAGTTGGTCAAGAGTTTGTAGGTGTTGTCACCGGTGTTACCCACTTTGGGCTTTTCGTCATGTTGCAGAAATTATTCGTTGAGGGATTGGTACACGTGACCAACCTTAGCAACGATTACTACCATCTGGAACACGGTGGTTTGCGATTGATCGGTGAACACAGCGGCCGCGGTTATGGGCTCGGCGACCAAGTCAAGGTGCGTCTGGTACGCGTAGACGTCGATGACGCGAAAGTTGACCTGAGCTTACTGGATCAAGCGGCGGCCAAGCGGGGGCACGGTCCGACCAGCCCGAGGGGACCCTCCAGGCGCAAAGGGTCGCGGTGATCGACCGTGTTACCGGTGGTTTCTGATCGGGTCATTTACGGCATCCAGGCGGTCCGCCAGGCTCTCAAGCAGCAGGCAGGCCAGGTTGTGGAAGTTTATCTGCTACAGAATATTGGGCGAGAGCGCCTTGAGCGGCTTGCCGACGAGCTGCGCATCATGCCGATTAACCTGAAACACTGTAGCGCGGAGCGGCTCGCGGCGCTTACCGGAACAGACAAGCATCAGGGCGTTGCAGCCCGCATCGTGCAACCTGCTGCAATGGGCGAGCGCGAGGCGCGGGAATACGTAACCGGCCTGGTGCAGCCGCTGATCCTGATTCTGGATGGTGTCCAGGATCCACGGAATTTTGGGTCCTGCCTGCGCACCGCTGAAGCCGCCGGAGTGGCTCTGGTTGTCACGGCCCGAAACCGGTCCGTCAATTTAACCCCCGTGGTGAGTAAGGTGGCATCGGGGGCTGC
>JAYZJE010000160.1:0-3833 GCA_036164895.1 Pseudomonadota bacterium | reverse complement strand
ATTCCGCGATCACGGTCGGCGTGATTCTGATTCTCATCGACGGTATGTTCCTGGAGCGGAAACGCGGCGGCTGACGGGCCAGCGATTTAGCGCAATAGCATTACTCGCCGTGGCTAGTTCAAAATGTTCGCGCTGGCGTATGCAATCTTTAGTCATCACCCACGATCGTTTAGCGTAGCAGGCCGGCTGTGGTATTGGCTCCAGTAAAGTAATCCGATGACTTTGAACGGATTGCTCGGAAGTTAATGCCGTTTACACGGCACTTGGCGGGCCGCTACAATGACAGGTTGATGATTTTATTAGAGTCAGGATCGGTGGATCTCAAAGCAATGGTAGAGGCGCGCCTGCGCAATAATGGTGTTAAACCAACGCCTCAGAGGATGGAGATCGGGATGTTGCTGCTGGCTTTCCCAACGCATATGTCCGCCGACCAGATCCTCAGTGACTTGCGTGAGCATGGCAGTCGGATTTCGAAAGCGACTGTTTACAACACGCTTAAGCTGTTTTCGCGCCATGGCCTTGCCCGTGAAGTTGCTGTGAATCCGAGCCACCTCGTCTACGATTCGACGACCGAGCCTCACCACCATTTCTATAACGTCGACACCGGCGAACTAACCGATATAGGTCGATCTAAAATCGAACTGCGTCATTTGCCGAAGCTGCCGCCGGAGACTGAGACGCAGGAAGTCGAAGTAATCGTTCGGTTGCGCAATAAGCGCTGACGCATCGACTTCGATTGCTTATTTTAAGTTTACGATGGCCGTCTTGATTGCGTTGCTTGGCCTCGGGCCATTGCCTATACTCGGCCGCACAGCATGCCGGAATAGCTCAGGTGGTAGAGCAACTGATTCGTAATCAGTAGGTCGGTGGTTCGAGTCCACTTTCCGGCACCACCACTTATTCAAAACGAAAAAGTCCTAGCGTTCTAGGAACCGAAAAAGAACATGTTCAGAGAAATTGCCGGTGCCCTACTGCTCAGCCTGCTGGTGCCGTGCATCGTGTGTGCGCAGTCCTTTACCGACGAAGAGTTCACTGACGAGGACTTTGCTAAGTTCTTTGGCTTGATTGAAGATGGCAAGATCACAGCAAAAAGAATGAACGCGCGCTGCGCGGAGGAAATCCTCGGCTTTACGTTCGCAGCCAAGGGGTTAGTTCACGAAGGAGGCCCGCAGCGAGTCTATTACAATGAAACCGGCCTGAACGGCACCGTTGACGGCCGATCTTTGCGTTCACGCCATTTTAACCTCTCCCTAGGTGAATGGACGGGTGCAGTATTCAAGCCCCTCTGTCCGGGCATGTGGGTCCTGACGGTTGATTTTGTCGCTGGCGCAAGGAATGTAGGCGCGGCGACCACTGAACCGGTTGTGCTGCATCTCTATGTCTGGGGAGCTGGGGAAGAACGGCCTGGGCGTTCGGTGTTGTCAGTCGCTGCTGCGGCTGGGGAAAGTCGCCATATGACGATTGCCTTGCCGCTCCATACGGCTGATGAAGTTACCACTTGGTCTGAAGCCCCGAAGTTGGCTGATAACAGAACCCGAGTGCTCGAACGCGTCGTTTTAACCGGGTACAAGATCGCGCACTTGGAAAAATATATCGAAGAGTTCGATGTCGAAGCTTTTAACCAGGAACTGGAGGCAGTTCGCTGACCAACCGGAATATTTTTTTCGCAAAGCTCAGCCAAGTGTGTAGGTTTTATCGATTGATTCAGTCCGGGTGAGTTGTTCACGAGTCCTTTTCCCCGAGTGCAAGCAGCTGTAAGGACCTTGCAATCAAGTTCTACGTGCCGGCAATTCGCCCTCTAGGTTGATCGTTATTCCACAATGCGGCCCGCGCTGAATCCGCGGATGCAAATCCGTGTTGGACGATGGGAAGTGCGTGCTAGGCATTGCGATTTCAGCTGACACGCGCCACCATATGCCTGATGGTGAATCCAACTCATACTGGCTGGCGTCAAAGCTGTTCCCCGACTCGGCCGTCACGATGCAGACCTTTCAGGGCGGTGATCGTGGTTGTTGGTGCCACGCTGATGTTATCGGCATTCAGCGCCTGCGACAGCGGCTACCTCGAGCAGACGGCAGTAGAGCTGCAGCGTGAGAACCTTGCTCTCCGGGCCGACATCGAAAAATTGCAGTTCCGTGTCTATCAGCTGGAGCGAGAGACAGGCCTCGATAGATCAGCAGAGCTAACGCTGGAAGAGCTTGAAAGGCGCCGCCAGGAATGCGTCGAAGAACGTGGCGAAGACAACATGATCTGTATGAGTCTTCCTTGAAACGATGGGCGGGCTTTTCCCTACGCCACGAATGTGTCGTCTCGAACCCTCATGGGAACCCTAAACTCTGGCTCAACATCGTGGCCGAAGAGTGCACATGGTTTGATACGAAACTCCGGTAACCTTGCAGCATGACTTCAGTCTGTATTTAATGGACCTAAATTTAAACAAACATTAATGAAACAAATGCTTGTAGCAGATAAAAATTTTGGCCTGAAGCGAGACTTGCAGTGCGACTAATCGTCGGTATGTCGGGCGCCAGTGGGGTTATCTACGGCATTCGTATGCTGGAGGTGTTGAAAACGGTTGCCGAGGTTGAAACGCACCTAATCATCAGCAATGGGGCCAAGCTCAATATATCCATCGAGACCAATTGGCCAGTCAAAGAGGTCGAAGCCCTGGCGGAGGTCGTTCACAATGACCACAATCTTGCTGCCAGTGTCTCCAGCGGTTCATTCAAAACCGATGGGATGATTGTTCTGCCCTGTTCGATGAAAACACTCTCCGGAATAGTTACTTCTTATGCTGATACGCTTATCGTTCGCTCCGCCGACGTGGTTCTTAAAGAGCACCGCCGACTCGTCCTAGTGCCCCGCGAAACGCCCTTGCACGCAGGGCACTGCAAATTACTCTACGAAGCTGCCATGAATGGCGCCATCATTGCGCCACCGATGCCAGCTTTCTACAACGATCCAGAGACACTCGACGACATAATCAATCACACGACCGGCCGTTTAATGGATCTGTTCGGCCTGAGCAATGACTTTGTGAAACGTTGGAAAGGCGCAAATAACGCGGCAAAAAACCGGTGAACAAAAAGAACCGGGCGGCTATCAGCCGGTTCATGGATAAGCACAATACCCTGACCCTGGCGACCTCCAGTGACGGCAAGCCTTGGGCAGCGACGGTGTTTTTTGTCAGTGATAAAAATCTGAGCCTGTATTTTGTCTCAGACCATCGGACTCGCCACGGCCGCGACATGCAGAAAAATGCCCGCGTCGTCGCAACGGTGAACCCCGACTGTGATAATTGGCACGACGTGCGGGGATTGCAAATCGACGGCACAGCTAGCATTGTTACCGGCCTGGCCCGCGCCAAAGCGCTGGCGTTGTATCTGGCAAAATTTCCGCAAATTGATGCATTGTTTGCGTCGCCAAAGGGTGAACATGAGGAAACTATTGCCGAGCGTTTGAAGGCGACGAATATTTATCGTATCAATCCCGGCTGGATTCGCTTTATCGACAACAGCAAAGGCTTCGGTCGTGCCGAAGAGTACCAACTGTGAAGCCACCACTGACGCGAAGGCTTGTATAACCGTCGATCGTGTGGCAAAAACTGCGGGTTTATTTTTTTTTGCCGCTGAAGGCGCGCGGTAACTGCCCCAGATGAAGGCCGCTGTCAACGATCAGCGTCTCACCGGTTATCAACGTTGCACCTTCGAGAAACCAGATCAGTACCTCAGCCACATCCTCAGGCTTGGCCACCCGCTTAAGCGGCAGCATTTCCTCGGTAGTTTTTAGCATCTCCTGATAGGCTTCGTTGCCTAGGCCTCCCTGCAGCCAGC
>JAYZJE010000159.1:0-6977 GCA_036164895.1 Pseudomonadota bacterium | reverse complement strand
GTTGATTGCTCAGTTTGGAATGGCACAGTCCATCGTGCGCTTGGTGGCAGAGAATCTCGAGCGACCACTAGTAGCCGGTCAGGCAATAAAAATTGCTCTAGTCGTTGGCGGTACAGGGTCCGCTGTCGTTGCAGCGAGCCTCTCGGCAGGGCTTGGAGATTTGTTATCACGTGTCGTTTTTGAGTCCGAAAATCTGCGCCCTGTTATAGGGTTGGTTGGAGCGCTGATAATCGCAATGACATTGCGGAATTTGGTGGCGCAATCGTTGCGTGGATTTCACGATATTCGGATGGCGGAGTTAACTGGTCGTGTGATCAGTAGCTCCCTGTTTGTTTGTGCATATACCTATCTTTGGACCGCCGAGGTTGATCTCGACCTTAGTACTGTGCTTTTGATAATAATCGGTGGAACTGTCGCCAGCCTATTAGTTGGTGTCGTTGGCTTGGTTGTCAAGGTTGGTGAGTGGCCTCAAGAAGGCGAGCCAAAGCTTGGAAAGGTTCTATCAATATCGAGATCGTTCTGGGTCAGTAGTGTTTTTCTATCTCTTCTGACAATTGGGCCACTTTGGATCGTAGGGACACTAGGGAATGACAGCGACGTGGCGATTTACGGGGCCTGTAGTCGCCTGGTGATTCTCATTTTGCTGCCGCTCGTCATAGCGAATCAAGTAACTCCTCCGATGATAGTTGAGTTATATGGTAGGCGTGATTTTTATCAGCTAGAAAAATTACTTCGTAGTATTGCAACGGTCGCCGGCATACCTGCCTGAATTGTACTGTGTTTCTTTATGTTTTTTTCGGGGGATATTTTGGGTGTTATCTTTGGCAGCTACTATGTGTTGGGCGGAAGCGTGCTAGCTATACTTAGTGTTGGCTACTTGTTTAATGTTGTCTGTGGGTCATGCGGGATTGTTCTACTGATGACAGGCGGTGAAAGAATCATGATGTTTATCACTCTATTGTCAACTGTGTTTGTACTGTTAAGCAGTTTTATCGCGTTTCAGTCTTTTGGGGTACTTGGTGTTGCATGCTCTGTTTCGAGTGGCATGATTTTGCACAATCTATTAATGCTATGTGCAGCGAAAAAAACAGCCGGGGTATGGACGTGCATGAGTCTCAGCCTGCGAGATGGACTGGCATTCTTGCTGAAATCATGATTCTGAATTACTTTAAGAATGCTGCTCGAGCGCTGGTTAAGATGCACCGACCAGCAGCAATGTAGGTGTAATGGTATCAACTAGCATAAAAGGTCTGTTAAAGCAGGGCTTCAGAGATATAGGTCTCCAGGTTCAGCGATTGCCCAGGATGGTTAAGCCATTTACATATGCATTTTCGGAAATTTACCACTTAACGAAAGACCTTGCGGGCCGCGGCTTCATGTTGCATGGGGTTTACTATCTTCATGCAGGCAAGAAGGGCAGGTCTCCTCGTGGCGACGCTATTTTTTTGGCTGAGCGCAGCCTGTCGAGCGCCTAAATTTACTCAATTCGTATGGGCAGGTTCCGATCTAATTTCACATCAGGCGTCACCCTTGCTGTGGTTTCCATCATCACGCAACTGATCACTGTTCCGGTGTTTCTGTATAAGCTTGGCGCTGAGCTTTATGGTATCTGGGCATTGCTTGGTATCGTAATGCTGGTCGGTCGGTTGGGGGACCTAGGATTGGCCGATTCGATTATTCGGCATGTTGCTCTGGCATATGAACATGGCACCGAACGTTATGATTTCAGGTCTGTTACTGCCTATGCTGTCACTGGCATTTGGTTCGCTCTTGGCTCTGGGTTACTTGCATTCGCAATAATTGTTACCGGCACAGCCTCAGTTCTATCGGTTCTGAATATACCGGATATTTATAGGCCGCTGGCCGCAGATCTGTTGCCTGTGATTGCTTTCTCGTTGATTATTTTTCTTATGTCCACGGTTGCACGGGCGGTATTGGCTGGACTGCAGAGATTGGATATCGCAAATTACATCGGGCTAATTGCATTATCGGCACAGGTGATTCTATCGGTTGTGATGGTATTGACTGGGTACGGCCTCTGGAGCTTGGTTGCTGGTGTACTTGCTTATCACGGGATCAGTCTGGCTGCATTTGCATTTGCTTGTTGGCGTTATGGACGCGTTGGTTTCTGGAAGGTGAATAGATTCAATACCAAAAGGCTGAAACAACTCGTCAATATGGGTTACAAGTTGGTAGTGGCGCGATGGGTTAGTTTGGGTATTGAGCCTCTGGTCGCTATTTCGATTTCCCGCTTTGTCGGTATCGAGGAGGTCGCCTTCTTCGAGATTGCTCGGAGAGCCGTTGTTTATCTGCGTCAGGTCATTGCTTCTGGATTGAATGCTGTGTTACCCCGGGTCAGCCATTTAGACGAAGTGGGGGTTGCTGGAAGTCTTGAAGTAGCTCAATTGAATAAAAGATTGACGCGCGGTCTGCTACTCTTCGGGCTGCCCAGCGTCGTTGTCCTCGGGGTGGGCGCTCCATGGGTTTTTGCAATCTGGTTGGGCGATAGCTATAACCAGCAGATATCAATGATATTTCAGATTCTGCTCTTGCCGTATTTTGTGAACACCTTGAACATCTCGGCGTACGTTACTTTGATCGGTTGGGGATATTCGGGTTGGGTTTTATCTCTCACGTTGATTGCCGCTTTGGTGTTGGTGTTTGGATTGGCGGTTAACATGCTTAATGGGTTTTCCCTCGGTATAAACGGCATAATGGCAGCGTACGCGTGTTCTTTGATTGTAGGCGCTGTAACAGGTCTGCTGGTGTATCGATCAAAGTTGGCGGCCAGGGTCACGGAATGATTCATTGTTTGCTGAATGCCTATGACCAACGATATGCAACAACCGTTACCAGTACGAGAAGGATCTAGCCTACCGAAGGCGTGGGTTGTAACCACTGTCTTTAATCGCAACGAAAGCGTTGCTAAATACTTAGCTTGCCTGGATAGACAAAGCTTTAGAAATTTCTCGCTAGTTTTGGTCGATCACGGTACTCAACCGTTATCGCTAGACATAAAATTTCCGGAATACGTGACATTGCTCCGTGGATCGTCAGAAATGTGGTGGACCGGTGCTGTTAATACTGGGATTCGGTATCTTCTGGAGAGCGAAGATGTTGCGGATCAAGACATCATCATTCTTCAGAACGATGACTCAATCTTTGGACCGGAATTTGTCGAAAGTCTTGTAAGTGCTGCGAGTACTGAGCAGGCTGTGATTGGCAGTGTTGCAATTAATGCAACGACTGGGCGCATTCTACATGCGAGCTTGAAATTCAATAAGATGCGCGCACGTTACGACTACTTGCACTACGGTAAACCAATAAACGAGCTCGCCGACAAGCTATATGAAAGCGATGTTCTGAAAGGCCGGGGAGTGGCTTATCCGGTAAGGGTGGTACGAAGGATAGGTCTTCTGGATGAAAGTCTGCCTCACTATAAGTCCGATCACGAATGGGCCCATAGGGCTAAAACAATGGGTTATGGGGTCTATGTGATCCCTGGAGCAATATCCGAAACCGTTTTGGATACTCAGAAACAGGTAAGCAGTGACGCACCATTCCTGAGTTTATGGAGAGTTCTCGTCAGTCGCCGCAGTCCGAAGAACATTGTCGATACGGTCAAATTCTTTTTTATCTGCTTTAGACCAATTCCGGCAACATACTACTGTTTGGTCGATATCAGTCGCACAAGTCTGGTTTCTTTAATCGCGGCAATTCTCTATAAGCTAAAGTTTCGGCGTTAATCATCGTCAAAGCAAGAGTTCTCTTCAGGGGTTGGGTCTAGGCGAATGTGCGGAATTGCCGGAATAATTTCTTTCGAACACGACGATCGATCTTTCCAGCGGCTGGAGCGCATGTGTCAGCGCTTAAGTCACCGTGGACCGGATGATGAAGGGTTCGCCTTGGTTGGCGAGGACCGGACTGTTCGTCTTTTTGCGGGAGATGCCACAGTAGAAGTACCGCGGAGACGTTTAGAGCCAATTGAGAGTGCATTTGGGCATTCCCCGCGAGTCGGCCTCTGTCATCGGCGGTTTGCGATCATGGATCCTACTGCGGCAGGTCATCAACCATGGTATGACGAGGAAGGACGCATTCTTCTCGTGTTCAATGGTGAGATCTACAATTTCCTGGAGTTAAGAAACGAGCTTGTTAACGCTGGTTTTGGTCCATTCCAAAGTGACTCCGACACCGAGGTAGTGGTCGCCGCTTACCGTGCGTGGGGAGTCCGTTGCTTTGAACGCTTTAACGGGTTCTGGAGCATTGCCATCATAGATATTTCTCGATGGCGAGCGATATTCAGCCGTGACCGATTCGGTAAGAAGCCCTTGTATTTTGTCCGAAATGGCAGGAACTTGATTTTCTCTTCCGAAATACGCTCTCTTCTTGTCGGTCAAACTGACCATTCGAAAACGCTGGGTGTTAACCACGACGCAGCAGCACTTTATCTGGTTTTTGATCGACGCAATACTTTGCGCGACTGCCTCTGGGATGATATCGAAATGCTGCCGCCTGGGAGCTTTTCCGAAATCGATCTCGCCACCGGCGCCGAACGGCGAAGTAGGTACTGGCGCTTGGATGTCAAGCGGCGCAGCGAAGGCGAAGTCCAGCTCGATCAAGCGGTCGAGGAGTTTAGCCAGCACTTAGCAGAGTCGGTAAAACTGCGAATGCGTGCCGATGTGCCTATTGCAGCGAACCTGAGCGGTGGTATGGACTCGAGTTCTATCGTCGCCCACGCTCAGCGAGTTCTGGGTGACGAGCGGCGATTAGAAACCAACACCATGTTTTATCAAGATGCGCCGGAATTGGATGAGCGTCCGTTCGCATCAGCCGTTGCGGAACACGTCGGCACGGACCATATCGAGTTGGAAGTTTCATCCGAGCAGACCTGGGAGTATATGGATGAGTTAATTGAAGCTTTCGAAGAGCCAGTGCACTCGGCGGCCTTTATGACGCAGTGGCTTGGATGGCGGGCAATACGTGACAGAGGAACAAAAGTCATTCTGCATGGCGCCGCAGCGGATGAGATATTCGCAGGCTATCCATATCACCCGGATATTGATGACTACGCGTCATTGACCGGCTTTAATCTGAAACGGTATTTGAGTGCGAGACCAGTTTGGGATGTTCGCGCTCAGTTACGCACCGCAAAATGGTTCGGCAAGGGGCGAGTCTGGCCTTCGGTCTCGAACCCATTACGGAAGGTGGTGGGGTTGTCTGATAGACGCATCTTTAGCCGAAACTACGATCCTAGGGTTTTTCAGCGATGGTATAGCCCGGACTTGTTAGCCGAGACGGCAGAAGTTCTGGGCGAATTCAATGAGAGGTTTCTCAGTGTCGATCACGATTTAGCAAGCCGGTTGCACGCAGATGTGGAATGGTTGCGGGTACCCTTTTGGGTCAATGCTATGGATAAGGCAATGATGCAAATACCCGTTGAGGTGCGAATGCCATTTTTAGATTATAAATTAGTCGAATATGTGTTTAGCCTTCCAGTATCTTACGTTTATCGACACGGATGGACTAAATACATACTGCGCCTCGCCGTAAAGGATTTATTACCTGAATCTATTGTTTGGCGCAAAACAAAAGTCGGCTTTACCGTGCCAAAGTCACAATGGCTTGCGAAGCATCATGAATACGTGAAGGCATCATTGAACGACAATCGGAGGCGTCTGAGTTCCTACGTCAACGTAGATACAATGCTTAGCAACTTGTCTGCCGTACCTTCCGATATCTTGTGGCGCTCCGTCAATTTTGCTAAATGGCTGGAGATATTCCGTCCCGCTGGCATTTGATTACGTGATGACATTTGGTGAACTCATCATTAGCGTTGCGGAGGGCTACTTAGGGCGCCAAGATCCATCCACGGGTGCGATGCCCGCTGGGCACAACGGTCCTTATAATGACCCAGAGACGCCGGTCCGAAACACGGCGCATTGGTTGCAAACGTTTATATTGGCCCACGATCTGTCGGGTGATGGTCGGTTCCGTAAGGCTGCTGAATCTTGCATGCATTATCTTATTGGCCGTGATGTCCCCCGGTGCGGTCACTCTTACCAGCATCGGAATAAGGAAGGCAAAGATCAGTGCAATGGGTTGATTGGACAAGCGTGGACAATCGAAGCCCTGGTGAAAGCATATGAATATTTTGAGGTAGAGGAGTGCCTGCGTATTGCGAAGGAGATATTTGTTGCCCACCCATTTTCGGAGACAATGGGTCTATGGAATAGGCTAGAGCCTGACGGAACGGTCCTTCCAGTGGATCCGTCATTCAATCATCAACTCTGGTTTTGCGCGGCAGGCACAATGGTGGCAAACCATGGATCGCCGGTTATCAACGGCCGAACCATGCAGTTCTTGGATGCTATACCGAGGCTTATGGAGACCTCCAAAGAGGGTCGCATTGGTCACGTGATGAAGTCAGCGCCCGGCCGGATAAGGCGGAACGTTGCCAGAACGTTATTTCCAAAGCGCCGCTTCAGCATGATGTCCAAAGAGGTTGGATATCAGACTTTTAATCTCTATGCTTTCGCAATGCTTAAGGCCAATATTCCAGACCATAAAATATGGAACTGGCCTGGTTTTTGCCGCGCAATTGAATATTTGTCGCATAGTGAATTCAAAGAAAACATTTCTGGCAGTCCGTATGGCTTTTACTACAATGCTCCGGGTTTCGAAATTCCGGTAATTTTGCGAGCATTTAATATGGATCAAGACTATAGTATCAGGGAAAGCCAGTTTTTGTTGAACGCACAACTCGAGCGCCACTATGATTGGGCGGCTCGACGATTCGCTGGAGGCGCCGTAGATGCGGAGACGCTAAACGCACGTTTTTACGAGTGCACCAGGTTCCCACCCGATATATTCGCTCTTGATTTTTCGTTTGATTGATGTGATGAGTGTAGATTCCAAGGTACTGGAAAAATTACAGGTTCAGGAACTGTCTCCAGATTTCGGCTGGCGCATTCTCACGA
>JAYZJE010000158.1:0-3740 GCA_036164895.1 Pseudomonadota bacterium | reverse complement strand
TGAAGCACTACTGTATCTGGATCCCCAAACCAACGAAATCCTCGACAGCTGGTACAACCCCTTTACCGAGCGGCGGGTTGAAGTACTGCATATCATCAACGAACACGTGAACCGTTACTACGAAGTAGGAGGCAAGGATGACACTAACCTTCGAAATCGAAAAGGCGGCATCAATTTTCCCCGACCCTATGAGGTGCATGGTGACAATTTATTATTTCGAGTCAGTTTCTATCGGCTCGAAGACAATGTCATGCCGCGCAAGGACTACCCCCTGCACTCCCAGAGTGACAAGTACCAAACCACTGAATTGTGGGGAATGATGGGGCGCCTAAGCGAAATCATGGATCCTAACGTCACCTCTGCCAGTTGCATGACATCGTGGTCCCGCATTGCCGGCTGGTTGCCGTTCATGGAAATGGGCGATCGGCCTGGGCAGATGGTTTACCACAGCCACGCTTACAAGATGGATGATGGTCCAGCTGAATTGCCGGATAACATCCGGGCGTTCTTTGAAAAGGATTACCCGGAATATTTTGAATCGCCCCGGGAGTGGTCCACCGATGCCGAGCGCGTCAGCACCTGGACTTACTCCAAGAACCTGATTGACAAGCGACGCGCTGTCGGGCTCAAAGCCGGCGAAACAGCCTTCAGCTGGCCTCAAACCTGACATTAATCACTGCTAAAGTCGACTTATCCGCGCACTCCTTTCAAGGATAATCAAGCAAAGCAGGAACCTGCTCTTCTGCAGGCAGTCAAGGCCATCAGGTGTTACCTTTTAAAGGAATCTACTTTCGTTGAGCGATGTATCGCACAAACTTGGCCATTGAATTATCTCAATGTCTCTACCAGTTCGGTCAACAAAAAGCGCGTATCGTTCCGCGCATATTCGTGTTTGATCACCACCCGGTCGGGCCCGTGGATCCAAACTTCGGCGCTTATGGGGGGAGTTCCGAATCGATAGTGGTCCGTCTCAAAGGTACCCGCCGGCACGGTGATAGTCTCGGCACCGTAGAATGTCAGCGGCATAGCAAGTTTTTTTACCAATACGCTACGACGCGCCGCACCTAACGTAAAAATCGCTCCGGGTTGCGTGTCCTGTCCCCGCTTGTCGTAATACCCAAAATGCCAACCGTCGATCGAGATCGGATGTAACAACAGCGAGAAATCTCCCGGTAGCGGCAAACTTTCAACGAAGTAATCATTGGGCGCATTCACCGTAACCGTCAAGGTTTTTCCATCCACGACATACAGCCCCGTCCCAGATAGGCGTCCGCTTAGATATACATTCGCAAAGGCCTCCAGGGGCCGATAATTTTTGTCGGCCCTGAGGAACACGTTAATTTGTGTTTCTGTGGCCGACCAGTCAGTGTAAGCACGAATGCTTCGCGTGCCGTCCGACTGCACTGTGATAGCCCAGGTCTCGGTACCACAATCACTACCATCTGATAACTTGAAGCAGACATGCTTCCCAGCTGTAGTGCGATCAAGGAGTTTAACCGGTGGTGGGCCCCAAACCTGGGCTTGTACGTTGTTCATCAGCAAAATTACCATCGATAGTACGAAAAAGGCGTGTAGCCCTTTCTGCCAGATCTCGGAACCACAAATAACTTTCTTAGTCATTGCCCTGCCCTTCATTACTCACCTCTAGATTGCGTCGAATTGTACGTTGTTAAAACATTTTGGATCGAGAGCGACCTACTTTAGGGAGCCTCTGACCCACTTGGATAGTCGTTTAGGCAACCTACTTTTAGTCGTGTAACCGACGATGCTGCGCAGGCTTTCACTGTTTGATCCGCTAGAGCTTCGCCCGTTAACAAAAAAAACCCAACCAGATACAGTAGGCTACATTGAACTCTCATCAAAATAGTCATACTTCTAAGTTATTGATTTATTAATGATCTTATCGCTATTTGCGTTGGAAACGGAGTGAAGTTTTAAGCACCTATGGGGCTCGCCGAAAATTAGTGAGATAGTGTGAGCCAGGTTAGGTAAAATAAAGTTACGGGAGGTCGGGTGAACCCAAATGAGGCGCTCCAGCGAATTGGAAATTATGATAATCAAGCCTAGCCTGATGCGGCAGCAAGTATTTTCGCTGTTATTAATTATCTTTGTCGCTACTTTACCATCTGCATTAAATGCGCATGGACCCATGGCACGGATTCCCGAGGCTACCGCATTCCAAGCACGGCTGTTTACCGCGGACGCGGCGACGGGCGAAGTTGTGGCGATTGATCTGCCTAATGGCAAATTGGTTGGTAGATTATCAACGCCGCCTTTTATTATGGCACTCGCTCTCAGTCATAACCAACGTTACCTTTTCGTGCAGCGGGGGCGCAGCACAGATCGCGACTTTGTTACGATCATCGATACCGGTGTTGACCCTTCCGAAGCACAGGCCCGCCCCCCGTATATTGCCCGCACCATCCTGGGGCAAGCACCATTCACAGGAGGCAAAGAGCAAATTAGCACGGTTGCGGAACACGATGCACTCTTAATGCAAGACGGCGCAGAAATAATCGTCATGGACGCAGCCGACTATACAAGTATGGCTGGCGTTCAGCCGATTACCTACAAACTCGCGAACCCTGATCACTATAGTTATGTTGAATCAGGCGCACATTTATATGTTGGCCATTTGCGTTCCGGCATGATTCAGATTCTCGACCGATCGAGCGGGAAAGAGGTGAGTCGGATCGGCAACTGCAATACTTTGCATGGTATTCAGCTTGACGAACAAACCGGGCGGATTCTGGTCGGGTGCAACAGCAACGTGATGATCATTGGTTCGCGAGGTGCAGAGGCCAATGTGGAACTCGGACGCGTCAATTATCCGATAGAACAGCGCGCTGCGGTATTTATGGAGGGTAAGAATCGAGTAATCTGGGCTTTTACTGAGGGCACGTTGCCAGCGCTGTATCGGCTCGATCTCAAGGCTGAACCCTGGACCTTCGATGTTTTGCCAGTGTCGCGCGCAATCCAGCAACACGTATCCGCAGACGGTAACTATTTGCTTGTATATACGCGCTCTGGTGAACTGGAAATTCGCGACGGCGACAGCGGGCAACTGCTTCGCAAACTAACCATATCCGGCCCGGTCGAGCTCGTGCTGGATGAGCATGTAGACAAGGCGATATTGCCGGGCATCGTTACGCTTGATAGCACCGCTTTTGTCAGTCTTCCGTACGAAGGGCGTATTGTCGCAGTGGATATTGAGCGCGGCACTGTTACCAATACCTTTGACATTGGTGGTGAGCCAACTCGGATGGTTGTCGTTGCTAATAAAACATCCCCCAAAATCGCAGCTTTGGTGGACCAAGCTGTTGAGAAGCGCTGGTACGGAGCCGATGACATCAACGCCGGCGCCAACACATACCGGCTGAACTGTGCTGTTTGTCATGGCGAACAAGCCCAGGGAAACTTCGGCCAAGGCAACATCGATAGCGCGCCTGTTACCGCACCACCACCGCTCAATGGGAGCGCCCATGCAGCCCACCATTCGCTGGCCGATATGCTCGAAGTGATTGACTCCGGTGTTGACCCAGTGATGCCAGCATTTGGCGGCCTGCTGAAGAACCAGGAAAAACTCGCGGTGATCGCTTACTACCAAAGCTTGTGGCCGAAAAATGTTTACGATGAATGGATTGAAGTGTTTGGTCAACACCAAATCAACAGCAGCGTGCAAAACAGCGATGCTCAAAAGGCAACTGAACATTCCCACGATCACTGATCATCGACAGTCT
>JAYZJE010000157.1:0-3675 GCA_036164895.1 Pseudomonadota bacterium | reverse complement strand
GTAGAAGCCTACAAATGGTGGCTTCTAGCCACTATGCAAAGCAATAAAAACGCAGAAGCGAACATCCAGATGATCAGAAGCCGGCTTAATGCCACAGAACGCGCAGTAGCTCAGAATGATGCCGTGGCCTGGATCAACGAGTTTCAGGCCAAGGGCTAAGCAATCAAGCAGACCTATATTGGGGTCAGACTCGGTTTTTCCGTGCTATATTCTGCCGCCGACCCAAAAAGCGCAATCCATAAAACCGATTCTGCCCCGGATCTTGAAGGCTCCAACAATGCGAAGAATCCTTACCCTCACAGCCTGCGCGCCATTATCGCTGATCGCGGGCCTGACGATGTCAGGCGCCTTGCTCACATCCAGCCATGCCTTGGCCGCCGCCCACCGCGGCGGGGGCGTGTCGAACATCGAAGAACTGCCGGTCCGCGAAGGTGACTGGTCGGCTGAAGAAATCGCTCGGGGGCGCGAGCAGCTCGTGCGTGCGTTCGACGCCGCGTGGATCCGCATTATCGCCTCAGGCAAAGATCGCGAAATCGTCATGACCGAACCGCGCAATAAACCGGGAGCAGCTGCGGGATACATCAGCAAACTGGTCGATTGCCTACCGACACCGGAAGTGGCGCTGTGGCCGGAAAAACCGGTCGGTATGTTCAAGGACATTCTAGAGACCGGCACGATCCGGCAACTGGTGCAGGCCGTCCCGGAAACCCAGGCCAACTCAACCTGGTACTTCTCCGGCGTCAGCAAGAAATATCAAGCGGCGTTGATCGATGAAATCAACAATCATTATGGTGTCGACCTGCAAGTCGAAGACGTCGTGCTTCCGCCCGGCCGGCTGCCTGCGACGTATCTATTGGTCGACAACAAAGTCGATTTCATCTCGCAGCTGAATGCCACCGGCGGCGTCACCCAAGAGATGCGCCGCCGCCTGTCGCGGCGTTTTACGTGCACGATGAGTGCCTCGGCCCAGTATATTCACATTCCCGAAAACTCCGAGCTTGCCAACGAGATCAACAGCCTGAACGATCTGATCGCACGACCCGAGCTCAAAATTTGCGCCAGTGTGCTAACCACACAGATGGCACAGGCGTTCATGCCGAAACACACGGTCGTTACTAAGTTCGTCAACGACCTACCCGCCTGCGACAAAGACGTTAAGTCCGGCAAGCTTGACGTGTTCATCAACCCGCTAAATGACCTGTCGATCGCCGGGCTGGAAGGCTATAGGGCTATCGCGACCCCGTTAGTCGCTGGCACGCCGTTGTGGGTCGCGCTTGATGGTATTTCCTGCCCGCCCGACGGCGATCCAAAAACCGAAGACCGATGTTTCGAGGATTCCCCGCCATAACCAATAAAAAATGGGGTCAGACGCGGTTTTTTGAACTCAGGAACCAACAACAAAACAAGGAAAGATCGATGATTTTACTAAACGGCATTACAGGTAAAAGTGGCGGCGCCACCGCTAACGCACTGCTGGAAAAAGGTGCCAAGCTCCGCGCGCTGGTTCGAGATCCGTCCAAAGCCGCCGACTACGCCTCCAAGGGCGTCGAAATCGTCCAGGGCGACCTCGGCGATCCGGCCTCTGTAGACGCAGCACTCCGGGGCTGCGATAAGGCCGTGCTGATCTTGCCGAACAGCAAGGAACAGGAAGAACTGGAGATCGCGTTCATCAACGCGGCCGCGAAATCCGGCATCAAGCATTTCGTCAAATTGTCCTCGCCCGAAGCGGTGCGCGGCACGACGAGCCCGATCCCGCTGGCACATATTGCTGCTGAAGACGCGTTGATGGAATCCGGCATGGGCTGGACCATTGTCCGACCGAATTTTTTCATGCAGAACGTGATCGGTTACGGCGCCGCCGCGAAAGAAACCGGCAAAATCGCGCTGCCGATGGGCAAGGGGACGGCCGCCTTGACCGACTCCAACGACGTAGGCGCGTTCATTGCCGAAGTGCTAACGACAGACGGTCATCTTTCTAAAAGCTACGATTTCTCCGGGCCGGAACTTTTGAACTTCGATCAAATCGCACAGTGTTTTGGTGAAGTGCTCGGCCGGGATGTCGTCTATGAAGACTGCGATCCGGGTGAATACAAAAAAGCGATCAGTCAGTTCTTTAGAAGCGACTGGCACTCGGACGCGGTCGCGAGATTGTTTGCCGAAATCGCCGATGGCACAACCCCTGGCGAAGTCAACGACATTTTTCAGAAGGTCGTGGGACGCGAACCGATGTCGTTTACGGAGTTTTTGCGCCAGCACCTGTAGTCAAAGGCGTTAGCAAAATAAACCACGACCGTTGCGGATGGTTAGTCCGATTGTTCGGGTGCGACCCTGAGCACCCAGACATCAGCCTGACCGGCACCTTTTGACCAAATATCCCCGGCTAAAGCCAAGCCGCCGTCGGGCATTTCGACCAGTGCCCGGGCCCACTCGTTAGCGGCGCCGCCATAGGTACGATCCCACAGCAACTTGCCCCCGGCGTCTAGCTTCAGTAGCCACACGTCGTTGAGGCCGGCTCCCTTCGACGTCGTGTACCCCGCCACGGCATGGCCGCCGTCACGGGTCTCGACGACGGCACGCACCCAGTCGTCGCCACTGCCACCGAAGGTGCGATTCCAGACAATCCCGCCACTCGCGTCGAGCTTCAGCACCTGGATGTCGACTCCTTCGGCACCGTTGGATTCTATGGGGCCGGCCACAACCAGACCGCCATCGTCGGTCGCGGTTACGGCACTGGCGTAATCGCGGGCACTGCCGCCGACGGTGCGATCCCACAGCAACTCACCGTCCGCGGTGAGCTTAATGATCCACATGTCGGCATCGCCGGCGCCCCTGGACTCGGTGTGCCCGACCACCACGAGGCCGCGGTCGTTAGTCTCGGCAATCGCGCTGGCCCAGTCGGTCGCTGGCCCACCGAATTGGCGCTCCCACAAAAGCTCGCCGTTGCTGTCGAGCTTGATGACCCAGAAGTCATACGCATTTTCAGACGTCGCCTGCGTGTACGCGGCGATGGCCAACCCACCGTCACTGGTTTCAACCATCGCGCTGGCCCAGTCGGTAGCGCGGCCGCCAAAGTGACGGTCCCAGATCAGTTCACCTGCGGCATTGAGCTTGAGCACCCAGGCATCAAACTCCCCGGCACCCTTCGACTCGGTCGCGCCGGCCACACCAAAACCGCCATCACCGGTCTCGATGATCGCGCGGGCCCGATCGGTCCCACTGCCACCGTAGGTGCGATCCCACAGCAACGTGCCGTCGCCATCCACCCGCACGACATAGACATCTTCTCCGCCCGCACCTTTGGATGCGGTGCGCCCGGCGGTGATTAGGCCACCGTCGCGGGTACCGGTCATTGCATACGCCCAATCATTGGCGGGACCGCCAAAGGTCCGATCCCATACGAGATTCGCACCCGTTTCAAGGTCCGGCCTCGCGCCCTGCTCCAACCCCCCACCCGTGGCTGCGGCCAATCCGTCAAGGTCCGTTATCGCCACGTAAGCAAACTTGCTTTGTTCCGAACAACTACCCGTGTATTGAATCAGGTAGCTACCCGCCAACGCCTGAACTTCGCCGTCCGGTTTAACGATGACACGCTCGTCACCAACCCGCGTCATCCGGGCACCAGTGACATTGACGAGCGCCGGATTGGAAAACGGCATCGACAAACCCTGCATCATC
>JAYZJE010000156.1:0-2587 GCA_036164895.1 Pseudomonadota bacterium | reverse complement strand
CTGTCATTTTTACCGACACCGTTAGATTTTACAAATACTGGGAATAAAGTCAGGCAATGAGCCACGCATAAAGCGTTTTTGTTTCCCACTTGAGGCTATTGTCGACTGTCCTTGAGTTTGTTCAATGCACTCAAGGTCCCTGGATCGATCAAGCAACCTCAATTTTGTCCAGTTTTTCGCCCACTATTCGGAAATTATGTAAATTTATTCGACACTTAGTCGTTTGTCTGCCCGGCTGCGGAGTTTCCGGGCCCGATGAGCGGGCACTAGTGCACCGATCGCTCGCTACCCCGCTTAAGGCTGTAAGCGCGTGACTCGCCAGGGTGATGCCGAAAAAGCCAGCTTTTCATCTGCGGACAGCTGCCTGTCCCAGCGAGCGCGGTCATGTAATCTAGCCTCGCCGCTGACCCATAACTCCACTGCGTCAATCCATAGTCGATAACCGCCCCAGTAGTCCGGCCGCGGAATTGATTCGACCGAATCGGCGTTATAGCGTTCCGTGGCATAGTTGAATTTTGTTAACAGCGCTTCCCTGGATACCAGTGGTTGACTCTGCCGACTGGCCCATGCGCCGATCTGACTCTCCACGTCGCGGGTCGCAAAATACCGTTCGCTTTCGTTTTCGGGCGACTTGATCGCGATTCCCTCTAGCCGCGCCTGTCGCTGCTGTTCAGACCAATTGAATACTGCGGCGACACGCGGCATGTGCACGATGTCCTCTGCCTTTGGTGATTCGTAGTTGGTGTAGAACACCAGGTATCCAGAGGTTATTGACAGATCTTTGCAGAGCACCATTCGAACGGAAGGTTTGTTGTTGGCGCCGACCGTGGCCAACGCGAACGCGTTGGAGTTAGGCAGTAGGCTGCTGACAAGTGCATCGGCTAGCCACTGATCCAGCAGCGGCAATGGATTCTGTGGCAGGGGTTCGGGAAGAGCAGCCATGGGTTTGTTAGCGGCGAATTGTCACTGCTTTTCAACGGAGCAACAGGGGCCCCGGTCCGCCGCAGTATTCAGTCATTAAACCGGACAACGGAGCGGATGCTGCTACCCTCGTGCATCAAGTCAAATGCGGTATTGATTTCCTCTAACCGCATGGTATGCGTGATCATTTCATCGACTTTGATGTCACCAGCAAGGTATTTGTCCACGTAGCTTGGCAATTCACTGCGACCCTTGACGCCACCAAACGCGGTACCTCGCCAAACCCGTCCGGTCACCAGTTGGAATGGCCTGGTTGAGATTTCTTTGCCTGCCCCTGCGACGCCTATGATGACCGATTCCCCCCAGCCTTTGTGGCAGCATTCCAGAGCCGAGCGCATGAGATCCACTTGGCCTACGCATTCAAAAGAATAATCGACTCCGCCGTTTGTCAGTTCAACGATTGCTTCGCTTATTGGTTGATCGTAGTCAGTAGGGTTCACGCATTCAGTGGCCCCCATTTGCTTTGCAAATTCGAATTTCTCGGGATTCACGTCTACCGCAATGATTCTTTCAGCACCTGCCATGACGGCACCTTGGATAACGCTCAGGCCGATACCGCCGAGGCCGAAAACCGCTATGGTGGCGCCGGATTCGACGCGCGCCGTGTTGAGGACTGCCCCAATTCCCGTAGTGATGCCGCAACCAAGTAAACAGATTTTATCAAGAGGCGCGGCCGGATTGACTTTCGCCACAGCAATTTCGGGTAACACCGTGTATTCCGAAAAGGTAGAGGTTCCCATGTAGTGGTGAATTATTTTTCCATTCATGGAAAAACGGCTAGTGCCGTCGGGCATCAGGCCTTGGCCTTGGGTAATCCGGATAGCCTGACATAAGTTTGTCTTACCTGATTCGCAAAACTCACAGATTCCGCATTCGGGCGTATACAGTGGAATAACATGGTCGTCGGGCTTGACGCTGGTTACACCGACGCCTACTTCCTCTACAATTGCGCCGCCTTCGTGCCCCATAATTGCCGGAAACAAACCCTCCGGATCGGCCCCCGACAGGGTGTATGCATCGGTGTGGCAAACGCCGGAAGCCACAATTCGAAGTAAAACCTCGCCCTTTTTTGGCCCTTCTACATCCACTTCTTCAATGACCAGCGGCTGGCCAGCCGCCCATGCCACCGCGGCACGTGATTTCATAGTGCTTCCCCGATTTATTTCGTTACCCGCCTAGGTGCTGATAATCTGTATTGTAGGTTGGCGCCTGATCAAGGGCCAGAGGCTGAATCTCGCCATCGGCCAAGCGCGCGACTTGCGGCACCGTTCGGGACTCTGTAAAAGAACTTTCACGCGGTTACCTGTCTTAGAAATGAACCTCAAAGATCTGCGCAATCGTCTGTCGGAGTTGGATCGGCAAATCATCGAACTGATCGCCGAGCGTCAGACCGTGGTTGAAGAGGTCGGTGTCAGTAAGCGGGCCGATGGACGCGCCACTCGTGATTTTGCCCGTGAGAAAGTTGTCCTCGATGTGGCGGCCGAACAGGCGAACGCTCTTGGACTGCCACCGGAACTCGCGGAACATTTGATGCAACTCCTGATCCGCTTTTCGCTGACGGACCAAGAACAGGCGCGTATCAAGGCCGAGGGTCAGGGTCAGGGAC
>JAYZJE010000155.1:0-3785 GCA_036164895.1 Pseudomonadota bacterium | reverse complement strand
GAGCGCTACACAGGACGACGCTACGCACTGATCGGTGATGCTGCCCATCGAGTGCACCCACTGGCCGGGCAAGGCGCCAATCTCGGTTTGCTGGATGCGGCGGCTTTAGCGGAAACGCTGACCGCGCAGCAGCAGTCGCTGGTCGCCGATCCCGGGGACCCGCTAATCCTGCGTCGCTATGAACGTTGGCGCAAAGGTGACAACTTACTGACGATGGGTATGTTGGACCTGCTGCACCAGTTGTTTGGAGGCGCTTGGATGCCGGCCGCGCGACTGGGAGGGCTGGGGCTGGGAATAGTGAACCGGCTGGCACCGGTAAAGCGCCGTCTTGCCCTGCACGCAATAGGCCGCAGCGGTGACCTGCCAGCAGTCGCGCGTGGCTGCTGAAACGCGATTTCCGGCATATTCCCGCGGCGTTGCTGGTTTGTCCAAACGCCATTCGCTATCATAACAAGCTCAATCACCAGGCTTCGTAAGAGAGAGTCGCTGCATCGAGCAGCGCGACCGCCGAAGGCGCAACTCGCTCGGAAACGCTCAGGCAAAAGGACTGCGAATCCTGATTGACTCTGGAGAGTGACCGGCATGGCTGGTCCACCGAAGGGGTGCGGCAGGACCGGTGCAGCGCATCGGATTGCCCGATCTCTCAGGTTTCAGGACAGAGGGGCGGCAGGAGAAAATCTGCCGCCCTTTTTTATTCAGTGCAGGAACGGACCATACGCGAAATGGCACGGCAAACTGGACTCTATGACCGTCACCTTGCGGCCAACGCACGCATGGTGGACTTCGGTGGTTGGGACATGCCGCTGCACTACGGTTCGCAAATAGCAGAACATCACGCGGTGCGTCAGGCGGCTGGTGTATTCGATGTGTCGCACATGCAGATCGTTGATGTGAACGGTGCGGGCAGCACAGCCTATCTCCAACTGCTGTTGGCAAATGATGTCGGTAAGCTCAGCGAGTCAGGCGGTGGTTTATATAGCTGTATGTTGAACCGCGACGGCGGTATCGTCGATGACTTGATCGTATATCATCGCAGCGGCGACGATTATCGAATTATCGTCAACGCCGCAACCGCCGATTCAGATCTCGAGTGGATAAATCAAATTGCGGTTGATCACGATGTACGAATCGAACCGTGCCACGCTCGAATCATGCTGGCCGTGCAGGGCCCGCAAGCTCGGGAACGGGTGGCTGCCCACTTACCCGGGTCGGTGGGCACGAATGCGCTAACGCTGAAGCCGTTTCATGTGCTCGATAGCGAGGACTTGTTTATTGCGCGAACGGGTTATACCGGCGAAGACGGTTGGGAGCTGATACTCCATCGTGACCGAGGTGTTTTGCTCTGGGATGCGCTGCTTAACGACGGTATCGTCCCTTGTGGCTTGGGGGCCCGCGACACGCTGCGGCTGGAGGCAGGGCTGAACCTGTACGGCCAGGACATGGATTCATCGATTACGCCGCTCGAGTGTGGGCTTGCTTGGACGGTTGCTTGGCTTCCAGATGGCCGGGAATTTATTGGCCGCGCTGCACTGGAACGCCAACGTGACGCCGGGGTCACACAAAAGTTGGTGGGCTTGCTGTTGGACGATCGCGGTATTATGCGCGCAGGCCAATGCGTTGACACCGAAAGCGGGTCTGGCATCGTCACCAGCGGAGGCTTTTCGCCGACCCTGCAAGCCACCGTTGCCCTGGCTAGGGTCCCGGCTGGTGCAGCCGGGCGTTGCACGGTGGAAATTCGAAATAATCGAAGGGCGGCTCGAATGGTTTGCCCGCCTTTCGTACGCTACGGCCAGATACAGATCAAACTGGAATCGCCTGATGATTGAAGCACCCGATAACCTTAAATATACCGAGAATCATGAATGGCTTCGGCTGGAAGACGACGGTGCGGCCACACTGGGTATAACGGATTATGCTCAGCAAGCTTTGGGCGAGCTAGTGTTTGTCGAGATGCCGGATACTGGCGATTCATTTGCGGTGGGGGATGCTTGCGCAGTATTGGAATCGGTTAAAGCCGCGAGCGACGTGTATTGCCCATTGGCCGGCACCGTCAGCGAAGCAAACCCGGCGCTGGGTGATCAACCCGAACTTATTAACAGCAGCCCCTATGGTGACGGCTGGATTCTGCGCCTAGAGCCGGAGAGTGCGTCAGACCTGGAGGATTTGCTCGACGCTGAAGCTTACCAGCAATTTGTTGCCAGCATAGAAAACTGACACCCCATCGTTACCGATGCCGTTTATTCCACATACCGCAGAAGACACTGCCGCAATGCTGGCACGCATTGGCGTGGCGGACATCGAAAGCCTGTTCGATGAGATACCTGGCAGGCTAAGGGTGAAAGGTCTTGACGGCATCGGCAAGGGTTTAACGGAAGCCGAGGTCAGTAGACTGATGCAGGAGCGCGCTAGCGCGGACGAACAGCCGCTTTGCTTCATCGGGGCCGGGGCTTACGATCATTACATCCCGGCAGCAGTATGGGACATCGTCACGCGCGGCGAGTTTTACAGTGCCTATACCCCATATCAGTCGGAAGCCAGCCAAGGCACCTTACAAGTTATTTATGAATTCCAGTCGATGATTGCCAGCCTGACTGCGCTGGATGTGTCCAACGCATCGCTGTATGACGGCGCATCGGCGTTTGCCGAGGCCTGCTTGATGGCCGTGCGTGCTAACCGTAAGTCTCAATCGCTACGTATCCTGGTCCCACGCGCTATGCATCCGACCTACCGGGCTGTGGCACAAACGATTCTGGCCGGCCAGGGTTTCGAACTGGTCGAGATGCCGATGCACAACGGCCGCACTGACCTGTCAGCGTTACACGCGCTTGGGACTGAGCAGTTTGCCGCGGTAGCCATTCAGCAGCCGAATTTCTTCGGCGTGCTCGAGCACGTGGACGAGTTGACCGAATGGGCTCACGACCACGCTGCGCTGGTTGTTGCCGTGGCCAATCCGATTGCGCTGGCTTTGTTGAACCCTCCCGGTCAATGGGGTGCTGACGGCGCGGACATCGCCTGCGGCGAAGGCCAGCCACTCGGTATTCCGTTGTCATCAGGAGGTCCTTACTTGGGTTACATGGCCAGCAAAGCATCGATTGTGCGGCAGATGCCGGGACGCATTGTAGGTCGGACGGTGGATCTGGACGGCAACCCGGGCTTCACACTGACACTGCAGGCACGGGAGCAGCACATCCGTCGTTCCCGGGCTACGTCGAACATTTGCACCAACCAAGGGCTTATGGTGACCGCCGCCACTATATATATGTCGCTGCTTGGCGCGGAAGGGCTCCGGCAGGCGGCCTTGGCCTGCCACGCCAATACTCGCGCGCTGGTTGAGGGCCTGACTGAGCTACCGGGCATTACCCAGGCCTTTGATGCGCCGTATTTTCACGAGGCTGTATTACACCTGGACCGGGCCGCTCCGGAGTTACTCGCGGCGCTGGCGTTGCAAGGAATCCTCGGCGGCTACGATTTGTCTGCGGACTACCCGGAACTGGGCCCGGCGTTACTCGTGTGCGCTACTGAGGCGCGGACTGCGGGTGACATTCAACGCTATCTGCAGGCCGCTTCCAGCCTTTTTTATGAGTCCAGTCAGGCTGCAGGTTGAACTAGGATGACGGAGCCCATCATCTTTGAATACCAAGGCAGCCGGCGCCAGTCTTTTACGCCTTTGCCGGACGAACCGATCGATCTGCAGCAAGACGCGCTGCGCCAGGATCAGTTGTTGATGCCGCAGGTGTCCGAGTTGCAGGCCGTCAGGCATTACACGCGCTTGTCCCAGTTGAATT
>JAYZJE010000154.1:0-11839 GCA_036164895.1 Pseudomonadota bacterium | reverse complement strand
CGCAGCTACGCAAACGCCAGGAAGAATTTTTCGATACGCTCTGAACCGAACAAAAATAAAAAATGACCGGCTACTATCGGAGAATTTGCCACAATCGTGCGTGCTAAAATCGGCACAAGGATTTGGTTTGATCAAACCATCGTTCACCAACAGGGTAAGCTACGGCAAACCAGGCATTCAGCGGTCAGGAAAAACGGTGAACTCCAAGTTTAGGCTGAGTAATTTAAGCACACTGCCGATACGCAGCACCATTGGTTTGCTGTCTGGCGTATGTTGCCTGTTGCTTGCCACTCTACTCACCCCTGGCACGTCGGCAAGCACCGAATTAGGCATGCTCGAGAGCCGCGCGGCGGCTGCTGGTAATAAGGCGCCGGACTTTCTCCTCAAAGACCTAGACCGAAAACCTATTCGCTTGTCAGATTTTCGTGGCAGACCGGTGGTCCTTAATTTTTTTGCGTCCTGGTGTGGCCCGTGCCTGACCGAACTACCACTGCTGCAGGCGGCGCATCTCAACGCCGCCCGCCGCGGTTACGTCATCTTCGGCGTAGCAACCCAGGACAACCGTGGTGCAATAGAAATTCTAGCGGAGGACATCCAGTTGACATTTCCAGTTGTCATTGACGGCGACAACAGCGTGGGCCTAGCGTACCGGGTCATCGGGCCGCCATACACGTTTTTTATCGATGCCAACGGCATCGTCATGGACGTGATTCCCGGTGCAATAAAATGGGACACGTTGAACCAACATTTGGATAAGCTTTTAAATATGGACAGTGCTGATGCTGCCTAAGATCAAAGAATTAGGGTTGACCTATCAGTTAGCCAACACAGGGGGTCGGGATCATTGCGCCGTCAACTGATTGCGAAAACGCCGGCACATACGGTATTCCATACGCAGAGGGAGGTGCAGTTCTAGGCTTTCCCCGAGTATTCGGCGACCCCTGCCAGGCACCGCTTAGGTGCCTTGAACTCGGTCTCGAGTGTGGCAACGATCTCGCCCGACTCAAGGTGCATCTTGATAATAATCCCCAACCAAATGTTACTCAGCAATGCGTGTTCGCCATCTCGGCATGGCGCGATGGCTGACCAACCGGAACCCTCGAATGGATATTCGCGTAGCAGCTCCCCTGCCTCGTCCAGCATGATCATCGCTTTTCCGTGGGTCGCCAGCAACCGTCCGTCAGGCAGATAATTCAGCGCCGCCACATAGTCTCCCTTCGGAAATCCCTCGCCCAGACAGGTAAACAGGTCCGGCATCTGCCGATCATTGATGACGTCATAGCGCAATATCCGGCCGGTGGTCTCGGTCGTGTAGGCGACAAACTGCTCGCTCGGATGCAAAGACATGTGCGTCACGCCTTTAAAGCCAAGGAATTCGGGGGCATTTTCAACGTCAAATTCCTTTTCAATCTCCCAGTCCACATTGAACTTGTAAATGTTGCCGTAACCGAGCACCCCGGTGTCGGGTGTACGCAGCATCTTGATCGTCGTGAACTTATCGATGCCCTGTGGTGGATCCTTGGCGTTACTGTGCTCCCCTAGATACACGCTGCCATCCCGGGCAAAACCAGTGCTATAAAAAAGCCGGGGAGGAAATTTAGCCAACGGCAGTTGCCGGCCGGTGTCTGGATCTACATGAATCACCGCATGATCGTTGAAGGCCCACAACAAGCCGTTGCGATCGAACGCGAGCCCTCCGACCAGATGGCGACCGCCTTCGGTCCAAAGTTCACCCTTGAGCTGGAAATCCCGGTCGTACTGAAGAATTCGGCCTTCTCCGGCATGATCGTCGTCGGGATCGTTCAGCAAAGTGCACCCGATCAGGATATCGCCCGCTTCGAAGGGCTGCATCGTGGATTTTCTGGGCATTTTTCGCGTCACCTTAACTTGGGAGAACTCAGTTCGTTCACTTTTTCCCGAACGACCCCATGAACTCGTCCCATTTTCCGTCGACGAGCTCGAACACATCCGGGCAAGCCTCGGTCAGCAATTCACGCGATACCGCCGGATACTTGGCTGGCCCGCCTTCGTCGGGCAGTTGTTTGGTCGCATCGATGATAATTTTGCTGGTTACCCGAGGTTTCGTCGTACTCGGCTCGAGGAACGTGGCCCGCCCATGCGGAATGATCAGCGTGGCCGGATCTGGCTGCCAGCGAGAACCGACTGCGTGTAGCACTTGCGCCGTGTCGAGCACATCGACGTCTTTGTCCACGACGATCGTGACTTTAGCCATGATGTTAGTGGCCGACACCTGTTGACCGGCAGCCAGCCCATCCCCAGCAAACCGCTTGTCTATGCTGACCACGTAAATCCCAGACGCCTCGCCGAGGCCGTGGCAAGCGACCAGGGTGCGGATGGATTTCTTGTACGCCAGATTCGCCCAAGCATCCATCGCCGCGGTGTGAAAACCGCGCAACACGCCGGTGTGATTGTTGAAGTACCAAGGATCCACGCGATGCGTGATCGCCTTGATATCCATGTAGAAATTGGCCGGCCGATGCTGACCCAGGTAGCCGTACATTTCGGCATGCGGACCTTCCGGCTCCGTATCGTCGAGCGGAATTTCACCTTCGATGATCATCTCGGCGTTCGCCGGCACCAGCACATCGTTGGTCTCGCATTTGACCAACTCGAGCGGCTTGCCCTTGAACACACCGACCATGTCGTATTCATCCGAACCGAGCGGGCTGATCTTGGAACAACTCATCGCCCAGGTGATCGGGTCCGTCCCAAGCACGACAGCGGCTTTCATGGTTTTCTCGCCGCGTGCTTTCGCGTGCATCAAAAAACTGTGGCCGTGCTGCCCAACTTCCGGGTTCATCATGATGCGCGTCGCGGTTTTAACGTGCGACCGGTAGGTGCCAACATTGCGGCCCAGGTCCGGATGTTCGAATACGACCGCAGCGGCATTGATATAACGGCCGCCATCCGCAGGATTGCACTTGATCCATGGGTACTGGAGCACGTCGACATCGCTGCCGGTGATGATCACTTCCTTGCACGGCGGATTGCTATCCTTAGACATGATCGGTTTGACCGGAGTCCAGTTGCCATGGCGATCAGCAAGACTCATCAGTTTATTCACGGCGGCACGATACATTTCACGGTTGTCGTCGGTCACGTTCTCGACGCCGTAACCCATCGCCTCGGTCTCCCACGGACCATAGATGTTGGCCATAACCGGCCCCTCCATCCACTTGCCGTCGATCTTCATGCGCTCGACCAGAAAGGCCGGCGCCCCGCGGAAGCCGTACTTATCAACCAAACGATAGGCAAAGCCGGTCGCTTCATAGCTGTCCTGGTCCATCTCCTTGATGCGGAGCATCTTGCCGGTCGCCTCCAGAGCGGTGACGTATTCACGCATGGAGTCATAAGGTCCGGTCAGTTGGATATCCTTGCTGAAAGATTTGGTAGCTGCCACCATGGCGAATCTCCTGGTAGTTATTGGCTATAGAGCCCGGGAACCAGGCTCGTGGCTGTTGGTACTTGTGGCTTGGATCATACTCGCTAACCACTACCGAATCGATTGCCCGCGGGTTACCCGCACCGTTGCAAGCACCCGCAACGACTGCTGCTCCGCGCTACCGCGGGCAAACAACAGCAGCTCAACCCGAGTGTTTAGCTGCTCTCGGCCCGGCGCGCGTCGATCACTTTCTTGAACTCGCCTGCAGATGCTGTCATTTGCGGGCCGTTCCACTCGGTGGGAGCACTCAGGTACTTGGGGTAGTTCTTTTCGGTGTAGTCGAGAATTTCGCGAGGCAGGTCCGTCGGGCCGTTCATCAACTTGACGCTGTGGCTGTGGAATACCATCTTCGCCGGGTTTGCGCCCATCTGCATCCATGGCAACCATTCAGACACGCGGCCCCACGACATCACCGACGATGCGGACGTGATATCCGGGTTTAATACTTCGCTTTTTTTGCCCATGATGCCCCAAAGTTCTGCGTGCTGGTCCTGGTCCCCGGATGAAAACAGCGGGTATTCAGCGCGGTTCATCGCTGCCGGATGGAAGATGAAGAAGTTCCATTGAAATGCGATGTCATCGCCATAGCTGACGTACGGGTAAGGCGGCGCTAGCACCGGATTGCCACCCTGGGCGAACACGCCATTAACCGGATCGTTGTTGATATGAAACACTTCGACTTTCTTGCCGTCCAGGAACGGATTACTCCACTCTTCAATGATTGCGCCGGTGTTCGGATCCAGGTAGTAGAGAACCTCGCGACTGTAGATCCGATAGCCCTCGGGGACTTTCTCAAGCCGTCCGGCGCCCAGACCGAAGGTGCGAAAACATCGGACCGGCTTTTCCTGGTGTGGCATTGCCCAAGCCTCTCCGGGAAAGGCAAAGAAAAAATCTTTCTCCGCAAGGTCGCCACGAATTTTCATCATGGCCATGAAATTGGTCTCCGGATCGTCGAGATCCAGGTCCGGATCTTTCTCGGTGGTAAGTGCCGAAGCTGCAAGCACGCGAACGGTCATAGATTTCTCCTTGGTATAGAGAGTTCCAACCAGGGGCCAACCCCAGTTGTTGTTTGGTTGATTCGATGACGGGAACTGGCCCCGCTTATTCAAGTGCTAATTCTCGGCGTTTATGAGCCCGAGCGGGGCCGACGATGCCAGTCTGTCCGTAGGCTGATCAAGCGTCGCAGGGCCACCGACGCGGCTTGGACTCGTTTGTCCTACAATTGTTAAAACCAAGCATAACAACAAGGACCACTCACAATGAGCACACTTCCATGGCTAGCCGAAACCCCTTGGCCCACTAAACAGCTGCCCCGAGACGAATTGACCGAGCGAATCGAACACTTTCTGGCCACACACTGGATGGGCGTGTTGTGCACGTTTGGGACGAACGGGCCGATCGGCAGCCCGGTCGAGTTTCATGCCGACGGCACGATTATTTATATCCTCGCGCAGCCGGGCAGCCCGAAGATCAAAGCGATGCAGAGTGAACCGCGAATATGTTTTGCCGCCTACGGAGAAAACAGCGGCTGGGCCAGTGTCCGCGGCGCGCAACTCTTTGGTCGGGCTGCGTTCATCAACCCTGGTACGCCTGAACACAACAATGCGATGACTATATATCGCTGGCAGGCATCGTCCGTGCAGATCGGCCGGCCGCTCGACCAACCACCCCAGATACCATTGTTGATGCTTGAGCCGGACCGGATTGTCTACACCGAGCAGTGGCTCAGAAAAAACGGCTTTAGCGCGCGCCAGATCTGGCACAAGGATTCAGAACTGCAATCCGGCACGATCAAGTACAGTTATTGAATAGATTCGTGTGCGGCTGCACGAGACTACCAAAACAATCAACCAAAACGCACTCGTTATTGTTGCGGTTTTGATGGCGATAGGATGCCGCATAGACGCCCAACCGTTAACGGAAATCGAGGAATAGCTCGCGGGTTAACATTATCGATTAGCGGTGTTACGGTAAAATAAACCGGTTAAACGAAACGTTGTTTAAAGAAATGTGGAAGCTGCTTTTCCAGGAGACACAAAATTATGAAATTGTACTACTCACCCGGCGCCTGCTCGTTATCACCGCATATTGTGCTGCGCGAGGCCGAGCTCGAATTTGAACTATGTAAGGTCGACATGCGCACACGCACGATCGACGGTGGGGAAAATTACCTGAGCATAAATCCGAAAGCTTATGTTCCTGCGTTGGAGCTCGACAGCGGTGAGTTGATGACCGAAGGGCCGGCGATCGTACAATACCTGGCTGACCTAAACCCCGGTGCGAAACTGGTACCGAAACCGCTCGATCCGGAACGCTACAGGGCGCAGGAATGGCTGAACTATGTGGCGTCCGAGATTCACAAAAGCTTCGGACCCCTTGTGGTGCCCGGTGCGTCCGAGGAAAACAAAGAGCGGGCGCAGGCGCATATCCATAAGCGCCTGGGTATAGTCCGTGACAGGCTGGCGCAACAAGACTACCTGGTGAAAAATCGATATTCGGTCGCTGACATCTACGTGTACGTCATAATCCGATGGACCAACATGTTTGGCATGGATGCAGCTGGTTGGCCAGAATTTGTGGATTTTCAATCACGCATCGGAAACCGTGCGGCCGTGCGTGCAGCGCTAGAAGCCGAGGGGCTTGCCGCGTAAACGTGCAAAAGAATTCGTTAGAGAACCCCATGCCGCCGCTGCTCATGGGCAAACTCGCGACTGGTTACCAAGCCAACACCGGGTGCGAACCGACATCCAACTCGCCGATCGCCCGGACATAGGCGCAGTAGTCACACTCCGGCCCGGGTACCGGAATCTCGTCAGAATTCAAGCAGGCATGTATTAACTGCAGTGTGCCTTCAACCCAATGGTCATTGCCCTCGTGCGCAATTAGGGTAACGTCAAACTCGAGTTTGCTGTCGAAGGCCTCGGCACCCGCCCGCCCATTGCAGTAGACGAAATAACCGGTATTGGAAACTGGGTGGCCGTTTCGGCGCAGCAACCACTGGTAGACCTCCAACTGCCGCTTGTAACCGGCATGCCAGCCCTGGTCAAGTACGGTGATCGGTTCCTTCCTAGAGGTCGCCTTGTAATCGACGACAATATAGTCCCCGCCCGGTTCCTGCCACAGATCGTCGATTGCGCCGGTAATGGTCAGGTTCGTCGGTTCGTGCAAAAACTGGATGCCCTTGAAATTCTCGCGCCATTCCGCGAGTTGCTCGTGCGCGGCCGGACGTGCATCGACGCCGTACTGTTCCTGCAACGGATGTGCGGTGCCGGCAGCCCGGTGGGTGTCGAACTCGGCTTTTAAGAGTCGATCAACGGCTAGGTTCAGGTTGAAGGGAAACCCAGGTGGCCTGCCGGTACCGAGACGCCGATCAAGATAAAAGCAGCGCGGACACTCTATGAACAGGTCAATTTTCGAGCGGCTCAGCTTGAACGGCTGGTCGCTGCCCGGCTGGTAAATGTTACGGATACGTTGGGGGTTGTATTTCGACACGGCGGCAAGTGGTGCAATGAGCCCAACCACTGTACCAAAAATTAACTCATTCAGCTTGCTCGCAGGATGGAGGTAGTCGCGACAATGTTCGTGTATCCAATAATCCTGGAGGTACTATCACGGTCGGCACCAGACAACGAATGCCGATTCGCGACGCAGCTCATCACCACAACATCAGAGGATTGCGCCATGGAAATCGATATCATCCTGAACGAATTCACCTCGCCGCAAGAAGCCGCGGAACTTGGCCTGATGGTTGAGGGTTATGGATTTCGCGGGGTTTGGTCCGCCAACTACGGCGCATCCCGAGATCCGTTTTTCACGTTGGCACTGCTGGCGGAACGCTCCTCGAAAATCCAGCTCGGGCCAATGGCCATCACTCCGGTGGAAATGCACCCGCTGAAAATAGCCAACCTGTTGTTTGCTTTGAATGACCTCAGCAACGGCCGGGCCATGATCATGCTCGGTGGCGGTGGCGCGGTAAGTCAGTCTATGGGCAAGGGCCGGGAACGATTCATCGGCAAGGTGCGCGAATGCCTGGAAATTCTAAAAGGGGTATCACCCAGCGAGGCGATGAATTACAAAGGCGAATTCTACAAGATGTTCGGCTATAAACCGGTATGGGCCACCGATACACCGCCGCAGATTTACTTTGGTTCGAACCACCCGCAAACCCGGCGGTTATCAGCGCGGCTGGCCGATGGGCTGATCACCAGTGATTTCGTTCCATCCCTTATGAAAGACTTCGTTATAGCCACGCACGCGGATCTCAAAGCAGCCGGCCGCTCACCAGCCGATTTCCGAATCAGCAACTTCTGGGCCTGGCATATCAAGGAAGATGCAGAAGCCTCGATGCGCGAGGCCCGACGCGAGCTGATGCTGCGCGGCTGGTTAGGCGAGCAGTATTTCGCGCCGTTCCTGGAACCCGACGAAGTTAAGTTCATGCGTGATCACGAGCAGGATTTTCTGAACGCGTTTATACGTAGCACCGATGTCATCGAAAACGTACCGAATGACCTGATCAACAAGATGATCGAAAACATTTCGTTCGCCGGTGGCCTGGATCAAATTGATGGAGCAATCGAAACCCTGAAAGAGTTTGCTAACGCCGGGCTGACCGAGATCGCAATACGCGTGCATGACGATCCAGCGGAACAGATCAAGTTGATCGGCGAGCGGGTTTTGCCCGCGTTGCAATAGGAATAAGGTTTATGGCCGCCATTAAATGACCGGGGTCGGCCCGCGTTTCATAACAGAGGAAAATCACGCCATGATAACTAGACGCACAGAAATCAGAGACGAGCGTTGCAACCGGTTGCTTGCAGCCCTGCTGACCATGGTGCTAACGGGACTGCTTGCGGGTCTTGCAGAGGCAGCCGACGAGCCGACGGTGCTGATCACCGGCTCTAACCGTGGCATTGGGCTGGAGCTGGCCCGGCAATATGCTGAGCGCGGCTGGAATGTCATCGCCACGGCGCGCAAACCCGATGCCGCCGAAGCCCTTAAGGCGATACAAGCCAAGCAATCTAACTTAGTCATCGTGCAACTGGACGTGACCGACCACGACCGCATCGATGAACTGGCAGCTGAATATCAAGGAAAGCCTATCGATATTCTTATTAACAATGCCGGAATTTCCGGCGGCCACGAGAAATCCAAGTTCGGCGAGATGGATTTGAGCGTGTACCCCCAAGTGCACGCTGTCAACGTCGTCGGACCCACGAAAATGGCCGAGGCGTTCATCGACAGCATTCGAATCAGCGATCAGAAAAAGATCATCAACATCACCAGCGGCCAGGGTTCAATTGCGCGTACTTGGGGATGCTGTTCGATCTACCGCTCGAGCAAGTCCGCACTGAACATGATGATGCGCAATATTTCAATCGATCTGAAAAAACAGGGCATTACTGTCGGCCTGATCTCACCCGGTTTTGTCAAAACCGGATTCACGCCAGGGTTGGACTTGCCAATGATGATCACCGCAGAAGAAAGTGCCAGCTCAGTCATCGCCGTTATTGATGAGTATGACATCGAGGATACCGGAACTTTTGTCGGCCGAGACGGCACGGAGTCGCCCTGGTAAGGAGATACGGTCCAAACGGGTTGCCGCTTAGGTCGCTGCGCCGTCCCGTTTGTCTTCGAACCAGTAGGTGGTGTGCGTATACTTGGGGCCATTCGGCTGCCTCGCACTGGTCAGCACATCGCGGCGGAAGTCTCGCTCCACAAGTTCGGGGGCAAATAGCTTCTTGATCCGCCGGCGCGACACACGCTTTGGCCCCATCGAGCGCCAAGTATACAAAGGCCGTCGTTCAAAGTGGCGCAGCACATAATCGCCGCCGATAGCTAGCCATTCCAATAATTTGCGGCGGTACGCGGGACGGTCGCCCATTTCCAGGGCGTGCAAACACCCCGCGTCGACGATCAATGCAAAGGTCCCGTCGCCGCGCCAAGTTGTGATGTCCGCAACTTGGGCGTCCACCGTAACGCCAGCGGCGGCCGCACGGTTAACGGTCATTTCCACAGCCTGGCGCATGAAATCCAGGCACGTCACCTGCCAACCTTGCTGGGCGAGAAACACCGAATCGACGCCACTGCCGCAGCCCAAATCTAGTGCCCGGCCACCCGCCGGCCTCTCAGCCACAACCTGCTCGAGAAATTCGCTGGGCGTGGAGTGGTTCCACGGCAGGTTCTCTGGTGCCGCAGCGTCACCATAGAGGCGATCAAATGTTTGGCGTGTTTGCTGGCTCATGGATGAACGATCCAATCCAAGATTTCAGCTCTACTTCTAACTGGAGGCTTGATAACAGGGTTACAACACGGTTCAACGCCACCTATCCGGGTAGCCCCTGTTGGTTTTAATGAACGTGAATTAATTGCGGCGCAAATACGTATTTCCGATTTACATTACTATGACAAATAACGCGAAGAAGCAGAAGCGATTATTCTTAGCGCCCGAATTTGACACTAAACGGCAGGGCGCATAGCGAACCGGCCTGCCGCGCTTCACGGCAAAACCGCCGGCAGACTCGTCCCGCAGCAGAACCGTTATTGCTGCCGTTTACTCTGCCAAACTTCCTTCTTGCGTTGCATGGCTGCTTTATAATACTCGTCCCAGCCTTCTGCCACGCCTTGTTCAAACAGGTTCTCAATGTAAACCATCGTCGCTTTTGGTGACTCGACCCAGTGGATGTAGCGCCAACCTTCCGGCGTATTGCGCAGCACGGCGCTGACGCGCACATCCTCGCCAATCGGGTTGCTACCGCGGACCTTCATTTCGAAATGCATCTCCCAGATTGCAATCGCCAGATCTGGGGCAATTTGGTTGACCTGTATCTTGGACATTTCCTCGCGCAGCACCTCGATGATTGGGTTCGGCGCCGGGGGATCAAGATAGTCGCGCAGGCGATTCCATCCGACAAACCACTGTGCCTGTTCTTCGGCTAGATACGTTGGGAAGGGTTCATTCTGGTCCCACAATTCAAGCACCGACGAAAAATCCTGCGAATTCCAGCGCTCCGCCGTCTCGTAAACCACCGCAGTGACGGCAGCCTCAACCTCTGGCGACACGTCGATCGTGACCATTGGCGTCACGGTTTTGTGCGCCCCGGCAATGACCGCAGTGCCCAGGAACATTCCACCGATCGCGAGCAACAGTGAAATGGATATTGACGAATAGCGCATGATGCAAGCTCCTCTATTATTGTACGGGCAGCATATCATCGTTAGATTGGGCAGCATTACAAGAAACCACAGAAAAACTGACCGGAGGGCAACAGCGTGGGACAAACAGCCGTCGTCGTCGGCGTGGGGCCAGGACTGGGCGGGTCACTGGTCCGAAAATTGGCCGATGAGAATTTCACCGTTATTGCAATCGCGCGCCACGCGTCGAGCTTGGAGGGATTTTCCGATCACAGCAAAGCGGGTCGCGTGTTTTTAACCGACTGTGACGCAACCGTGCCCGAAGAGGTCGAACACGTGTTCGCCGGCATCGAAGACCAATACGGGCCGCTCAAAGTCGCCATATTCAATGCCGGTGCCTACGAGCGCGGCACCGTCACCGAAACCGACCCGGCCGACTTCGAACGCTGCTGGCGGGTCGGTTGCTTCGCCGGGTTCCTGACCGGGCGGAGTGCGGCGCGCCTGATGCTTGACCACGACGAAGGGCACCGAGGCACAATTATATTTACCGGAGCCACGTCATCGCTCCGAGGCAGTGCCGGGTTTGCGAATCTCGCGTCGCCGAAGTCTGCACTGCGCGCATTGGCCCAGAGCATGGCGAGAGAACTAGGACCACAGGGGATTCACGTGGCTCACGTCATCATTGACGGCGGTATTCGTTCGCCTCGCTACGAGGAGATGTTCGATGATCTGGGACCTGACGCATTGCTGGAACCGGACGCTATCGCCGATGTATACATTGCTCTGCACCAGCAGCACCGCTCAACTTGGACGCAGGAGCTGGATTTGCGACCGTGGGTGGAAAAATTCTGATTAATTTCGACCGCGAAAGCACCAGCGTGCCCAGTTCACTTTCTCCTGTAGCTTTGCTAGCTTGGTGACTCTCATAGTTTAACTACTACAATAACAAGACCTGACTTCCCTTTTAAAAACTTAGTGATATGGAGGGTGCTATGGCTGACACAAAGACAAAACGTGGTGGTCAAGTGGACCGACGCACGGCGCTGCAGATGGGACTTGCCATTGGTGGGCTGGCAAGCCTTGCAGATACCGTAAGCGCGGCGGACACTGATGCGGACTTGCATGCAGAAATCGAAGCAGTATTGCAACAAACCCAGGAAATCTGGAACAGCCAGGACTCCATCCGGCTAAAAGAGGTTTGGGACACCGACGATCCGGAACCGTGGTACGTGCCCGAGGAAGTGC
>JAYZJE010000153.1:0-5471 GCA_036164895.1 Pseudomonadota bacterium | reverse complement strand
ATCCGCGGTTTCCTGAAGCTTTGGCAAGCGCCGCGCGGCTGCAACCACATTGGCACCGGCTTCTGCCAATACCTTGGCAAACTCTCGCCCGAGTCCGCTGCTGGCGCCGGTCACCAGTGCAGTTTTGTTATCAAGTTTGAACGGATTATTCATTATCAATTGCTGCCAACCCGAAACAGACCATCCATTTTGTCATTCGTGTCAGCACGTCCGACAATCATCCGCAGCAGTATCAGGCAGCGTGGAAGTTTCCGGCGCCCGGATTACATGTTGCGACGGTATTCGCCCCCGACACCGTAAAGCGCGGCGGAAATCTGGCCCAGCGATGCGTATTTAACGGTTTCCATTAGTTCAGTAAACACATTAGCTTGGTCAGTGGCGACTTCGATTAAACGCTTTAATGAAGCCGGGCATTCATCAACATGGTTATTTTGAAACAGGTGCAAGGCGGCTATCTGCGCCTGCTTTTCGCTTTCCGTCGAGCGCATCAGTTCCTGTTTGGACGTGTCCTGTTCCTTCCCTTCCCGCGATCGAAACGTGTTAACGCCGACAACCGGCAAGCTGCCATCGTGTTTTTTGCTTTCGTAGTACAGGCTTTCATCCTGAATTTTCCCGCGCTGGTACATCGTGTCCATCGCTCCAAGCACTCCGCCACGCTCCGAAATACTCTCAAACTCAGCGCACACGGCCTCCTCAACCAAATCCGTCAGTTCTTCTACGATGAATGATCCCTGCCACGGATTGTCACAGAAGTTCAAGCCCAGCTCGCGGTTCAGAATCAATTGGATTGCTACTGCCCGCCTCACCGATTCTTCGGTGGGCGTCGTTATTGCTTCGTCATAGGCATTAGTATGCAAGCTGTTACAGTTATCGAAAATCGCGTAAAGCGCCTGCAGCGTAGTCCGAATATCATTAAAGTTGATTTCCTGTGCATGCAGGCTACGACCCGATGTCTGGATGTGATACTTGAGCATCTGGCTCCGCGCATCAGCATGGTAACGTTCCCGCATAGCTCGGGCCCAGATACGGCGAGCCACCCGCCCGATAACGGTGTACTCCGGATCCATGCCGTTGGAGAAAAAGAAGCTCAGATTCGGCGCAAACTGGTTAATATCCATGCCCCGCGCCAGGTAATACTCAACGATCGTAAAACCGTTGGCGAGTGTAAAAGCAAGCTGGCTGATCGGGTTCGCCCCAGCTTCGGCAATATGGTAGCCGCTGATCGAAACGCTGTAGTAATTCCGAACGTTGTTCGTATTGAAATATTCCTGCACGTCTCCCATCATTTTCATGGCAAATTCAGTGGAAAAAATGCAGGTATTTTGTGCCTGGTCTTCTTTCAGGATATCTGCCTGAACCGTGCCGCGTACTTGTGACAGTGTTTCCTTTTTGATGCGTGCGTAGGTTTCCGCGCTGACCAGTTTTTCTCCGGAAATTCCCAATAACGCCAACCCAAGACCATCGTGGGTCGGAGGCAACACGCCATCGTACTGCGGTTGCTGCTTACCTTGGAAATGCTTCTCAATCGTCTTTTTTGTTTTTTTCCACTTACCCGATTCCCGCAGATAAATTTCAATTTGCTGATCAATGGCCGCATTTAAATAGAATGCCAACAACATTGGCGCCGGCCCATTGATCGTCATGGACACCGACGTTGTGGGATCGCAAAGGTTGAAACCTGAATACAGCTTTTTTAAATCGTCGACGGTAGCGACGGACACACCCGAGTTACCTACCTTGCCGTATATATCCGGGCGCTGATGTGGATCCTCTCCGTACAGCGTTACCGAATCGAAGGCCGTTGACAAACGCGCCGCGTCGTGACCCTGGGCCAGGTAATGGAAACGTCGGTTGGTCCGCTCCGGCGGGCCTTCGCCGGCAAACATGCGGGTTGGGTCTTCGCCGAGGCGGCGATAGGGATATACACCTCCGGTGTACGGGTAACTGCCGGGCAAATTCTCCATCTGCAGGAAACGCAGCAAATCACCCCAGTTACGGTATTTGGGAGTTGCCACCTTTGGAATATTCTGATGGCTGATCGACTCGGTATAATTTTGCCCGGTAATTTTTCGCCCACGCACGGTGTACGAATATTCCTCCTGTTGCACCGCCTCCTGGCGGGCGGGCCAGGTTTTCAGTAAATCCAGTCCTTCAGCACCAATGGCCTCCAATGCATCCTGATAGGCCTGCCTCAAAGCACCGACTGCATCCGGCCCGGTATCTCCCGCCAAATCGACAGCATATGCCGCGAGCGGCGCCGGTAGATTTGGATCATCGAGTGTTTTGAGCGCCTCGTACAGATGTTGCGCCCGGCTTGCCGCTTCGGCTCTATTGGCAATGTCCGTGTTGATCTCACGACCCTGCTCAGCAATTTCAGCGAGATAACGCGAACGGTTACCGGGTATTAGGGACCCTGCACGAGGCTCCTTATTTTCACATTCGATATCCGGCGTCCACGCCTTCGTATCGAGACTCAATTTTTCGCGCAGGAGACAGCACAGTTCACTGAACATCCATGTCATGCCGGGATCATTGAACTGGCTCGCAATTGTCGGATACACCGGCACCTGATTGTCCGCGGCATCGAATGCAAGATGGTTACGCTTCCATTGCTTGCGAACATCCCTAAGTGCGTCTTGCGACCCGCGCTGGTCGTATTTATTCAGAACCACCAACTCCGCGTAATCGAGCATGTCAATTTTCTCGAGTTGGCTGGCGGCGCCATAGTCACTCGTCATCACGTAAACAGGCAAGTCGACCAGATCCACAATTTCACTGTCGCTTTGTCCAATTCCAGCGGTCTCGACCATGACGAAATCAAACCCCAGCGACTTGAGAAACTGAATCGCGTCGTCGAGTATTTCACTGGTGGCAAGGTGTTGCCGCCGTGTTGCCATGGAGCGCATGTAGATGCGGTCCGAGCGCAGGCTGTTCATACGAATCCGATCACCGAGCAGAGCGCCGCCGGTGCGACGCCGGGTGGGATCAACCGCCAAAACTGCGATAGTCATATCCGGAAACGACCGCAAAAAGCGGTTCAGCAGCTCATCAATCACGCTGCTTTTGCCGGCACCGCCGGTCCCGGTGATTCCGATCACGGGTAGGCGACCAGCCTGCATTCGCCATTGCTTGCGCAATACCGCAAGGCGTGACTCGTCGAATTGACCGGCTTCAAGCGCAGATATCACCCCAGCAACCCGCGAAACCTCGTCGCGCTTTATACCTTCCAATTCCGGGGTGGATCGGCGTTTAGCCTGGGTACGGCCGATTAGATCTTCGATCATGGCGGACAAACCCATGGTAAGGCCATCGTCCGGATCATAGATCCGCTCGACGCCGTAGGCCTGCAGTTCCTCCATTTCCTGTTTCGTGATGGTGCCGCCACCACCACCGAAGACTCGGATATGTTCCGCGCCATGTTCGCGCAACATATCAATCATGTAACGAAAGAACTCGTTGTGACCACCTTGGTACGAACTGACGGCAATGCCGTCCGCATCTTCTTGGATTGCAGCTCGGACGATATCGGCCACGCTGCGATTGTGTCCCAAATGGGTAACTTCCACGCCCTGGGATTGAATCAGCCGACGCATGATATTGATCGCCGCGTCGTGCCCGTCGAACAGCGACGCAGCCGTCACAAATCTAAGGGGACGATCAGCAGACTGCTCAGCGGCGCCCTGCACTTCGTGTACCGGGGTGCTCATGTAACCATAACCCGCCTTATCGGTGCTCCCAATCCAACCTAGTAGTTTGACCCAACGCCGTCTTGGCGGCAAATGACTAATTTCGTCGAGCCCCACTTTGGGGTATATTTGCTGCTGTATTGCGCCCTTGGCCAGTCCCGATCGGGAAACCAGCTGGTCAGAAATCGCAACAATAATTGCAAAGGATATCCTATGGACCTCGAAAACAAAGTCATCGTCGTGACCGGCGCAGCCAGAGGCTTGGGAGCCGCCATGGCTAAACGCCTCGCGACCCACCGCGCCAAGCTCGGACTGATAGACCTGGATAAATCCAGCCTGGAAGCGACTGCCGCTGCCTGTAAGGAAGCTGGCGCAGAAGTGACAACTTATGGAGCCGACGTATCTAAGGAAGATAATGTCGAGCAAGTATTCGACCAAGTGGTTACTGATCTGGGTAGCCTCCACGGACTGATCAACAATGCCGGCATTACCCGGGATGCCCTGCTGGTCAAGTTCAAAAACGGCAAAGTGGTTTCGAAGATGAGCCTTAAGAAATGGCAAACCGTGGTCGATGTGAACTTAACCGGAGTATTTCTCTGCGGCCGGGAGGCGGCGCGGCACATGATTGAACTCGGCAATGAAGGAGTCATCATAAATATTTCGAGCATCTCGCGCGCCGGGAATATGGGGCAGACCAATTATTCCGCCGCCAAAGCGGGTGTGCAGGCACTGGCCGTGGTCTGGGGGAAGGAATTAGCACGGTACGGCATTCGAGCCGCGTTTATCGCTCCTGGATTTATCAATACGGAGATGGTTGCAGCCATGAAATCGGAAGCCAGAGATAAGCTGACTGCGGCGATTCCGCTGAAACGCATTGGCGAACCTGATGAGGTTGCTCAGGCAGCGGAATTCATTTTTAAGAATGATTACTTCACCGGACGAGGTATCGATCTAGACGGTGCATTACGGCTTTAGAGACGGCGAAGCCCCCACCTTTGGCCGTTATTTACTGGAACCTATATAATCGCAAACACCTACAACCCGCCCAGCGCTCCAATGACCTAATAAGCTCATGAAAATTACCAAGCCAACACGGAAGCGGATCGCGCAGCTATTTATAGTAGCTATGCTTTTCAGCTACGTTGAATGGGCTTCGGATATGGAAGAGGTGCTGATCTCGGATCGCGCCATCGAGCAACTTTTGAGCGGTGAACACGATTCGGATCGATCCACAGACCACGAGCAATGCGATCACTGCTGCCATGGTCATCTTGTCGGCATGATCAAAAACACTCCCATGCCGGCTACACTTTGTACGTCCCCGTATGTACCGACCAGCGAAAAGACCTATCTAGCGGTTGCACAAGCACCGCCGACACACGTCCCGATCGTCTAGACCTTCTCTGTTTTTTTAATTTCGCGGCACCGCAATTGAACGCGGTGTTTCGCCTGTCATGCATTGAAGGATCAAGTAAATGAAGATCGGGAGCCTGCTGCTAGCAGCTGCAATGTTCGCCGCGATTGCAATAGCAGTCGCAAACTCACCCGCCAATGCGGCCACGAAGAATATTGAAGCGCTGGAGCCGCTTGGTGACACGGCCCTGCGCGGTTTCGTAGACCGAACTGTATCGGCAAATCTTGAGGTTAGGGCCGCCCGCGCCAAAATGAAGGCCGGCGCGAGACGTGCAGAGGCAGCGGCCAAGCCCCTCTACAATCCTGAGATTGAATACGAATCTAAAAATGCTGAGGCCAGTTCTCGGACAATCGAACTGGCCATGGATATCG
>JAYZJE010000152.1:0-7293 GCA_036164895.1 Pseudomonadota bacterium | reverse complement strand
GATGATGCGTTTTTGCAAACCGGTCAATGAAGCGTAGCCAACCTCAACGCCTAGATCTCCGCGCGCCACCATGACAGCATCAGCTGCGTCGATGATCGCTTCCAGGTTTTCCAACGCGTCGGCGCGTTCGATCTTGGCGACGAGGTGCGCGTCGCTGCCGGCCGTGCACAAGCGTTCGCGCACTTCATCAATATCAGATGCATCGCGGACGAATGACACGGCGAGCCAGTCGAGGCCGTATTCCGCGGCGCGAACAATGTCTTCCCGGTCCTTCTCAGCCAGCGTCGGCGCCGACAGACCGCCACCCTGCCGGTTGATCCCTTTGTTGTCACCGAGTTCACCGCCCATAACGACTCGACAAATTATGCGGCCGCCATCGACCCGTTCGACTGCGAGGATCAACTGACCGTCGTCCAACAACAACCGATCGCCTGGTGACACATCAGCAAACAACCGTTCGTAGGCAACACCAACCGCTTTGTTGGTTCCGGCATCAGCTGCCATCGCGCAGTCGAGCACAAACTCCTGGCCCTCCTGTAATATCACCGGAGATTTTTTGAACCGTCGAATCCGGATCTTCGGTCCCTGCAAGTCACCGAGAATGCCGATGTATTTGCCGCTTTCGGATGCGATCTTGCGCACCATTTCCACGGCGCGCTTGTGTGAGGCGGGCGAGCCGTGCGAAAAATTGATCCGGACCACGTCGGCGCCCGCGTTGATCACATCGGTGAGGACTTTCGGATCGTCCGTAGCCGGTCCAAGTGTCGCAATAATCTTAGTTCGTCGCATGATTCTCGTTTCGACCGAGAGCTCGTCGATTATCCCATATTGACCTGCGGGTACTTACACCGCTCTGGATGCGAGCACGGCAACGGCGGGCAATGTTTTGCCTTCGAGAAACTCCAGAAATGCACCACCGCCGGTGGATACATAAGAGATACGGTCGGTTAGCTGATACTTCTCCAAAGCAGCCAGCGTGTCACCGCCGCCGGCAACTGAAAACGCTGGGCTGTTCGCTACTGCCTCAGCAACCCGGCGCGTGCCTTCGCCGAATTGTTTGTGTTCAAACACGCCCACCGGCCCGTTCCAGACAATCGTTCCGGCCTTGGCCAAAACCTGGGAGTACATCGCGGCAGTGACCGGGCCGATGTCCACAATACATTCCTGATTCCGCACGTCCGTTGTCGGACGGACCGTCGCCACAGCATCCGCGCTAATCTTCTCAGCCACGACCACGTCCTCAGGCAACGGAATATCGGTGTGCTCCGCCAGGTTGCGGGCCACCCCGAGCATATCTGCCTCGTGCAGTGACCGCCCGACCGAATACCCGGCCGCAGCAACGAACGTATTGGCGATGCCGCCACCGACAATCAACCGGTCCACGCGCTCGGCCAGCGCTTCCAGCACCATCAATTTTGTCGAGACCTTAGCTCCCCCGACGATCGCAACCAGGGGCCGCGCCGGATTGTCTAGCGCCTCACCCAGCGCTGCCAGTTCATTAATCAACAGCGGCCCAGCGCAGGCGATTTCAGCAAGTTGAGCAACACCGTGAGTGCTGGCATGAGCGCGATGCGCCGTTCCAAACGCGTCCATGACGAATACGTCGCATAAAGCCGCCATCTGGCGCGCCAGTACTCCGCAGTCCTGTTGTTCGCCGCGATTAAACCGCACGTTCTCGCACAACACGACTTCGCCAGGGTTAACGTCGATCCCATCCAGCCATGTATCGAGCAGCTGCACATCCAAGCCCAGGAGAATGGCAAGATGTGCGGCCACCGGCGCGAGTGAATAGTCTGAATTAGGCTTGCCTTCTGTGGGTCTGCCGAGATGTGAAAGTAGAATCACCGCGGCACCGGCATCGCGCGCCTGTTGAATCGTCGGCAATGCAGCCCTGATACGGGCGTCGCTCAAGACCTGCCCATCGATGATCGGCACGTTTAGGTCGACCCGGATCATGACCCGCTTACCTGCTAAGTCCTGATCAGACATTTTCAAATAATGCATCGCGGGCCCTATGGTAGGTGGTGATCCTGCCTCGTCCTACTATGCGCGAGCGCCGGCAACCAGTTTTCGGTAGCTAATCGATTCAGGGCGCATTGAACAGCGCAATGCTCGTGTCGAGCATGCGATTGGAAAAACCCCACTCATTGTCGTACCAGGAACACACTTTAACCAGGGTGCCACCCATGACCTTCGTTAGTGTCGCATCGTACGTCGAAGAAGCCGGATTGTGATTGAAGTCGATCGATACCAACGGCCCATCGCTGTAATCCAACACGCCTTTCAACTCGCCCTCACTAGCAGTCCTCAGGATCGAATCTATCTCGTCAACTGAAGTCTCACGCGCTGCGGTAAACGAGAGATCGACGAGCGAAACATTAATTGTCGGCACCCGAATTGAAAATCCGTCTAGCTTGCCTTCGAGTTCTGGCAACACTAACCCGACCGCCGCCGCTGCTCCGGTTTTAGTTGGAATCATCGACTGGGTTGCAGAGCGGGCGCGGCGAAGGTCCTTGTGATAGACATCTGTCAGCACCTGGTCATTCGTGTACGCATGGATGGTCGTCATGATGCCGCCGAGCAAGCCGATCTCTTCATGCAGGGGTTTTACAAGTGGTGCTAGGCAATTGGTGGTACACGAGGCATTCGAAACCACCGTATTGGCTGCAGTAAGCGTCTTGTCATTTACGCCGTAAACGATGGTCGCATCAACGGTCTTCCCCGCCGGCGCAGAAATCAAAACCTTGCGTGCACCGGCGTCAAGATGTGCAGAAGCTTTTTCCTTGCTGGCAAACAAACCGGTGCACTCCAGCACTAAGTCGACGCCCAACTGACGCCAGGGCAGCTGCGTTGGATCACGTTCTGCAAACACTCTGATTCGGTCACCGCCAACGATCAAACCATCCTGGTCTACCTCGACGTCAACTGGAAACGGACCGTGCGCACTGTCATAGCGCGTCAGGTGGGCATTACTCTCAGCGTCACCGAGATCGTTGATGGCAAGGATTTGTATTTCATCGGTGCGCTGACTTTCGTACAAGGCCCGCAAAATATTTCGTCCAATACGACCATAACCATTGATAGCGATCTTCAGTGTCATTACTGTTACCTCTTGTTCCGCAATCGCCGCCTGAATGGCGGTAAAACAGCATGGTTGTTCGGGTGTGATTTCAGCACCCTAGCTTCCGGTATATCTAGCAGCTACGCAACAGTTCGGTGACAACTGTAACGACCCGTTGCGGCGTAAACCCGAAATGGTCGAACACTGCGGGTCCCGGCGCAGATTCGCCAAAGCAGTCCACGCCGATAACCCGCCCCTGTGATCCGACGAACCGATGCCAGCCCATCGTCACGCCAGCCTCGATCGCGACCCGATGGGTAATCCTGGGAGGCAAGACCCGCTGCCGGTAAGCTTCCGACTGCGCATCGAATAAAGACACACAGGGCATCGAAACGACGCGCGCTGCTACGCCGTCAACTTCGAGTTGAAGGGCCGCTGCCATGGCCAGCTGCACCTCAGAACCGGTCGCAATCAGTATCACCCGGGCTGCCTCGTCGCCATACAACACATAGCCGCCGCAACGCACCGCCTGTAACTGGTCGACGGTACGTTGCTGTTGTGGCAGCGATTGACGCGTCAACACCAGGCTGGTGGGGCCATCACGCCGTTCAATTGCATCGCGCCAAGCGATGGCAGTCTCGACGCCGTCACAGGGTCGCCAGACCCGCATGTTCGGTATGATTCGAAGGCTCTCGAGTTGCTCCACCGGCTGATGAGTCGGCCCATCCTCGCCAAGACCAATCGAATCGTGCGTAAACACAAAAATACTTCCCACCCGCATCAGTGCAGCCATGCGCAAAGCGTTACGGGCGTAATCGGAGAATGTCAGAAACGTGCCCCCGTAGGGTATGAAGCCTCCGTGCAGCGTCATCCCATTAAGTATGGCCGCCATACCAAATTCGCGCACACCGAAATATATATAGTTGCCGTCGCTGTTTTCAGCGTTTACAGCCTTCGACCCCGCGTGCAGGGTGCAGTTGGACCCGGTCAAGTCTGCCGAGCCGCCAACTAACTCAGGCAACAGTGGTGCGAACGCATTCAGCGCATCCAGTGATGCTTTGCGCGTAGCCTTGGCAGCTGTTTGCGAGGCTATCGTTTCGATTTTGGCAACAGCGCTATCCGGCCAAACCGACGGCAAATCTCCGCTGAGCCTGCGCTCCAGTTCCTCAGCGAGTTCCGGATATTCGGCACGATATTGCTTGATCAGCGCAAGCCATTCGCTTTCCCGCTGCGCTCCGGCTGCGCGTGCGTCCCAGCGCTCAAGTATCGATGGCGGCAGTTTAAAAGGAGGGTCCGCCCAGCCCAGCTCGGTGCGCGCCGCTGCGACCTCGTCTTCGCCGAGCGGCGCGCCGTGAGTCTTTTCACTGCCCTGCAGGTTGGGGGCCCCGTAGCCAATGATAGTCTGGCAACAGATTAACGACGGCCGGTCAGTGCACTCCAGCGCTCGCGTTATCGCGGCTATAACCGCCCCGGGATCGTGGCCGTCAACCTTGGCGTTCACATCCCAGCCGTAGGCGCGGAACCGCTTCGGCGTGTCATCGGAGAACCAGTCCCGTACTTCGCCGTCGATGGAAATGCCGTTATCGTCATAGCAACAGATAAGCTTCCCCAGACCAAGGGTACCGGCGAGTGAGCAAACCTCATGCGATATACCTTCCATTAGGCATCCGTCACCGAGAAACGCATAGGTGCTGTGGTCGACGACCGCAAACCCGGGCCGGTTGAATCGCGCCGCCAGAATTTTCTCCGCCAGCGCCATGCCAACCGCATTGCTCAGACCCTGCCCCAGCGGCCCGGTGGTCGTTTCGACGCCGATGTCCAGATCGTACTCTGGGTGCCCCGCGGTTCGGTAACCCAGCTGCCGAAAGTTGCGCAGTTCATCGATGTCAATCGGATAGCCGGTCAAGTGAGCAACGGCATACAACAGCATCGAGCCGTGTCCATTGGATAACACAAAACGATCCCGGTTCGGCCATGTTGGGTTTGCAGGGTTATGCCGCAGAAAATCGTTCCACAGGACTTCAGCGATATCGGCCATACCCATCGGCATGCCCGGGTGACCTGAATTCGCTGCCTGCACCGCATCCATTGACAAAACACGCACGGCATTTGCCAATTCCCGGCGGGTTGGTTTTCCGGTGGTGGTGCCAGCTGTCAAAGCCATGTTTCTATCTGGATCGCTAGCCGCGGGCCGGCCCTGAGGCCGCGCATTGTCGCCTACTCCTCGGACGCTCGCAATGGCAATAATTGAAGCCGCCCGATTGCCCGCTGCCCACATTATGTCGGTCAGCGACACGCTTAAGGTCGCAACGCAGAGGCAGCCTGGGGTTATAATCCGCCGCCACCGGCAAAACAACGAGGCATTAAATGACTGCACGTTACCAATTCACGTCCGAATCTGTCTCCGAGGGACATCCCGACAAAATGTCGGACCAGATATCTGATGCCGTCCTCGACGCAATGATTGTTGACGACCCGACGGCCAGGGTCGCCATAGAAACGTTAGTCAAAACGGGATTCGTTGTGGTAGCGGGTGAAACCAGGACTAACGCGCATGTTGAACTCGAGGAGTTAGTTCGCGAAGTCGTGCTGGATATCGGCTACAACCATTCGGACCTCGGCTTTGATGGGCGCTCCTGCGCTATCCTCAATGCGATAGGTAAGCAATCACCCGACATTGCCCAGGGAGTTGACCGCAAGGATCCGCGTAAACAAGGCGCTGGGGACCAGGGCCTGATGTTCGGCTATGCCAGCAATGAAACCGAAGTGTTGATGCCCGCCCCGATTACACTGGCGCATCAATTGGTGGAGCGTCAGGCAGCAGTGCGCAAAGCCGGCCAGCTTGCCTGGCTGCGGCCAGATGCAAAAAGCCAAGTCACCGTGATTTATGAAAACCATAAACCAGTGGGCATTGAAGCAGTGGTGCTGTCGACCCAGCACGCGCCGGAAGTCAGCAACGACGAGATTCGCGAAGGCGTCATGGAATTGATTATCAAACCGATTTTGCCGGCCGAGTGGCTCGGTCGAAATACCTGTTATCACATCAACCCCACCGGACGCTTCGAAATTGGTGGTCCGTTCGGAGATTGCGGCCTGACCGGAAGAAAAATTATTGTCGATACTTATGGTGGCATGGCCCGACACGGTGGCGGCGCATTCTCAGGTAAGGACCCGTCCAAGGTCGATCGCTCAGCTGCATACGCATGTCGCTACGTAGCTAAGAACATCGTTGCAGCCGGCCTGGCCAGTCGCTGCGAAATTCAGGTGTCGTATGCGATCGGTGTCGCTGAACCGACGTCAATCAACGTCGAAACCTTCGGCACTGGCAAAATTACGGAGGAACGGCTGACGGCGCTGGTTCGACAGCACTTTGACCTCACTCCCTACGGTATTCTTGGAATGCTTGATCTAATCCGACCCATTTATCGGTCAACTGCCGCATACGGCCATTTTGGCCGCGAGGAACCGCAGTTCACCTGGGAAAAAACTGACAAGGCAGATGAACTAAAGGGCGAGGCTGCTGCGTGAGTTTTGGAATAAATGCAGGCACAAACCGCGGACGGAACGATCGATAAGGAGAAATATATGAGCACGGACCCCGCCGTTGCTTTGACACAAGATTACAAGATTGCTGATTTAGCGCTGGCAGATTGGGGCCAGAAGGAAATCGCAATCGCAGAAACCGAGATGCCCGGATTAATGGCAGTGCGCGAGGAGTACGCGGATCAACAGCCACTCAAAGGGACCCGTATCGCAGGGTCATTACACATGACCATCCAAACCGCGGTATTGATCGAAACACTAGTCGCATTGGGTGCGGAGGTGCGCTGGGCATCTTGCAACATCTATTCCACGCAAGATCACGCGGCTGCAGCGATGGCCGCGGCCGGCATCGCGGTGTTTGCGCTCAAGGGCGAGTCTCTGGAAGATTACTGGGAATTCACACACGAAATCATGGATTGGGCGGATGGCGGTTTACCAAATCGCATTCTAGACGACGGCGGCGACGCCACGTTGCTGGTTATCCTGGGCGCTCAAGCCGAGCAAGACCCGTCGGTACTGGATAACCCGTCCAGCGACGAAGAGCGGGCTTTGTTTGGCGCGATTCGCCAGCGCCTGGACAATCGTCCAGGTTGGTATACACAACTGCGCGATGCCATCAGTGGTGTAACTGAAGAAACTACAACCGGTGTCAAGCGGTTGTATCAAATGCAGAAAGACGGTCAGTTGCC
>JAYZJE010000151.1:0-3861 GCA_036164895.1 Pseudomonadota bacterium | reverse complement strand
GTATTCGGTGCCGTTTGCCATTTCGATCGCTTCTTCGGTATCGCTCCAGCGAAGCACCGACAGCACGGGCCCGAAGACTTCTTCGCGGGCAATGCGCATATCCATTGTAACGTCGCCGAAAACTGTCGGCAGGATCCAGTAACCGCGCTTAAACTCATCTCCTTTGGGGCGTTCACCGCCGGTCAGAAGTTTTGCGCCTTGTTGTAAGGCCGATTCGATGAGCGAGATCACATGCCGATAATGGCCTTCAGAATTGACCGGCCCCATCTGGGAGGCGGTGTCCTTTGCATCACCGACCTTGATGCGACTAACCTGCTCGACCACCCGATCTACCACGGCATCATAGAGCGACTCATGGACCATCAAGCGGCTCGTCGAACCGCAGGACTGGCCGGCCCACGCAAAATTCATCCCGCCAACAGCTGCGTTGGCAACCGTTTCCACATCGGCATCAGGAAATACGATGAACGGGTTCTTGCCACCTAGTTCCAGGCTGATGTGCTTGACGGCAACTTCGGCGGCGGCTCGTTGGATCGCCATGCCGGTCGGGATCGACCCGGTGAAGCCGATACGCTGCACGTCCGGGTGGCGAACAATCGCGTCGCCGACGACGATACCCTGACCCGACACGATGTTCACAACGCCTGGCGGTAAAACCCTGTGGCAGATCTCGGCCATGACCGTCGCCGACAGCGGGCTCTGGTCCGGTGACTTTAAGACGACCGCGTTGCCCGCCATCAGCGGTGCAGCTAGATGGGCGCCGGCGAAGAGAAACGGATGGTTGAATGGTACGATCCTGCCGACCACACCGAATGGTTCCCGCATGGTGAAGTGGATGTTTTGCGGCGTCGCGGGTACGCTTTCGCCTTTGATTTCAGTGCCGAGCCCGGCCATGAAATCAACATAGCCAGCGACCAACACGATATCGTTGCCGAGGCTGGCGATGGTATTACCGGTATCCGCAGCCTCCATCGGCACTACATCTTTCTCACTGGCACGAATCGCCGCTGCCAGTTCACGCATCAGGGCGCCGCGCTCGAAGACCGACTTCGCGCTCCATTCTGCTTGCGCTGTTTTGGCGGCTGCGACGGCGCGGTTCACATCCTCAACGGTACCCGCTGGAACCCGGCCGTGAACTTCCTCGGTCGACGGGTTCACCGACTCCATCCACTCGCCATGTTCGCTAGCGACAAACTCGCCGCCGATATACATCAGCCGATCACCGAAAGTCGTATCCAATAGGTTCTCCTGAAATCAGCGGAGCATTAATTACTTTTAGTTGTAGCGCTTTGGAACCAACGGTCGCAGCTGAAACGATAGATGGGAGCGGCTCGAAACACCGTGAAAACCCGGGCTCACGTCCACCTGCTGGCGGCCAGCGGAGCAGCTAGAACGCAACGGCGCCGTCAGGTCGGGCCGGTCGCCGTTTCGGCCGTTTCGGCCGGCTCGGGGTAGACGTAGTTTTTCGGTGCAAACCGCAACACGAGCACTGCCCACACAAATATAACGATATTGGCAACACCGACGAGGATAAATGGCCCAACTCGTGCAACGTTGTCGAACAATGGTCCGCCAACCTTGGCTACCAGCAAAATCCCGAGTGCACCGAACAAGCTGAACATCCCTATGACGCCGCCGCGGCCTTTCACCGGAGCCTCCTTGCCGACCAGCGATATCGATGACAAATTGGCCATGATCTCACCCAACCCTATAAGCACAGCGGCGTAATACATCTGGCTTCCCAATGGGTCACCGACAAATGCCAGTGACAGATAGCCAGCGCTGGCAAAGACCATCGCGATGATTAAACCAAAAACCCGATCGATTTTATCAAGCACAAAGCCCATAACGACCGCGCAGGGAAGCGCGGCTGCCTGGATGATCACGTAAAACTTCAACCCAGCGGCCATCGCTTCGGTGGTACTGAGTCCCCGCTGCGTGCCTTCAAGAAACAACCAGGTCGTGAAAAACGTGCTGAGTACGGCCAGATCGCCACGAGATACAAGAGCGGCGCCGTACGACAATGCAATCCGCGGATTTCGTGCAGCTGCCAGCCCGACTTTGAGCGTCGACAGCATTGGCTCACGCTTTTCAATCTGTGCGGGAGCCCCTTTTTTTAAACCAAAAATAGCGACAGCGGACACAACCAGACAAGTCGCTGCCACTATCCAACGAGTGTAGATGACTGACCACTCTGTCGAAAATCCTTCGCCCTGATACCACTCGGGTAAGCTACGGAAAAATATTGTGAGTAGGACCATACCGATCGCGTTGAACAGCATGGTGGCCGCAATCATTTTGGCGCGGGATTTTTCGACCGGGTAGTCGTTGGCTACCGCCGCGAGCATTGCTGACGCGCCAGCAGTACCTAGCGCATAGACAAGACGATAAATTGTAAGTTGCGCGGTATTTTCGGCAAGCGGGTACAGAAAATGTCCGAGACCGATCAGCAAAAACGCCGCCATGTAAAGCGGCCTGCGGCCGATCTTGTCAGATAACGCACCAATCGGCGCTATGAAAATCAGGACGACAATTTCGTGATAGAAAGTCAGATTGCCTGCCAGCCGGCCGAACTCGCTCTCATCGATCCCGAGAATTTCTTTGAAGATGAGTGGCTGGCCTGCGTTCATGTAGGTCATGACCGCAATACCAAAGAAGGATGCAAAGAACAGCGAGCCGATATTAATCAGACTCACCCCGGGCAATATCCACAGTGGTCCGATACGGAGACCCGCTTTCTCGTTTAAATGATCTTTTTTTATCTCTGCCATTTTTTTCACGGTTGCTGATGCTTGCCAGCCTCACACCAAGCGGACACAAGCATATCGACTGTAGCCGATGCCGTCTAAAAAGGTTTTATCCCGGCGCTGCCCAAGTGCAGTTCAGCACGCTAAAGCGTTAGAATTACCAGAATGGCACCTTAAGAACTCGCGGTGGATCCTGGCCACCCTGTTCCGTTAACACAAGGCTGCCAATAGGAAGGGAAAAGTGCATGTGGAGCTTGGTTAAGAAGGCCATCCTTGGCCTGGTCGTCGTTATCGTGCTGCTCATTGGCGGGTATGCAATATTCTTTTACCTTGAGGCCAATCGTGAGATCGAACCGCATTTCGCCGGCCAGTGCGAAATCATGAAACTCGACGGCAGCTCCGAAGATATTCAAGTGGATCGAGAACGCGGCCTTGCTTACCTGTCGCGGTTTGACCGCAGTAGTGGCCTGAGTGGCGAAAACGTAGCCCAAGGCACTATTGCGCGAATTGATCTGAACGCCGAAGTGCCGGTTATAACATCGGCCCTGATCAGTGCGCCCGAACACCTGCACCCCCATGGCCTGAGTTTGTTCATCGACGCAGATGGCCAGCGTTACATATTTGTCATAAATCATCCGGAAGACCGCGAGAACGGAGTGGAAGCAGTCGAATTCTTTCGCGAGACAGAACCAGGGAGTTTTGCACACGTCGAAACCTTCAAAAATGTCTTGTTGACTCACCCCAATGATCTAGTGGCAGTTGGACCACGCGAATTTTACGTGGCCATCGATGATCCCCGCCGCGAGGGTAACCTGACGAATCTCCTGCATTTTCGCGGTGACGATGTGACCATCTCCATCGATGATATCGAGTCTGGCGGTGGCATCAATGCTTCTGCAGATGGCCGGTTTGTGTATGTCGCCGAGACCTATGCGAAGGCTATACGCGTATTCGAGCGAAACCTAGCCAATGGCAAACTAGCCTCGATTCGACGAATCAACCTAGAAAGTGCGCCGGACAACATTGACATCGCCGATGACGGCAGCCTAGTCGTTGGTGCACATTCGAACACGGCGGCCTTGGTGCTGCATTTCATGACCGGCTCGGATTCCCC
>JAYZJE010000150.1:0-13604 GCA_036164895.1 Pseudomonadota bacterium | reverse complement strand
GCGCGCTAAGAAATTGCCGATGGTCGAAGACCTAAGGGATGAGTCTGATCACGAGAATCCTACGCGCCTAGTGCTAATGCTTCGCTCCAGCCGGATCGATACCGAAAAATTGATGAGTCATCTGTTTGCGAGCACAGATCTTGAGCGAAGCCAGCGGGTCAATATTAATGTTATAGGGTTGAATGGAAAGCCGGCGGTGCGTGGTCTGAAAGATCTTTTATCGGAGTGGTTGGACTACCGACTGGGAACGGTAAAGCGGCGTATCCAGTATCGCCTGGAACGTGTGGAGGAGCGCCTGCATATTTTGGAGGGACGGCTCGCTGCCTATCTGAGTATTGATCAAGTGATTGCCATTATCCGCAAGGAAGCCAAGCCCAAACCGGTATTGATGAAACGGTTCAAACTGACCGACATCCAGGCCGAAGATATTCTGAATCTGCGGTTGCGTCAGTTGGCAAAACTGGAGGAGATCAGCATACGCGGTAAGCAGGATGAACTGATTACAGAACGTGACACATTAAAAAAGCAACTCAAAAGCCGCGTGCAACTAAAGAAACTGGTCCGAGCCGAAATCCTTCAGGCCGCAGAGAAGTTCGGTGACGAGCGCAGAACTGCCATCATTGCGCGTGCGCCTGCGCAGGTGCTGGATGAGACCCAGTTGATTGCCAGTGAGTCGGTTACCGTGATTTTGTCGGAACGCGGGTGGGCACGGGCGGCCAAAGGGCATGATATTGATCCGCTGACGCTGAGCTACAAGGCCGGCGATGCCTACCTGAATGCGGCCCGTGGCCTTAGCAATCAAAATGTCGTGTTTCTTGACAGCACCGGTCGCGCCTACAGCTTGCCGGCGCATTCGCTGCCGTCGGCGCGAGGGCAGGGGGAGCCCCTGTCCGGGCGCCTGAACCCGCCAGAAGGAGCAGTATATTGTGGGGTGATGATCGGTGACGAGACCTCTCGTTGGCTGGTGGCCAGCGATGCCGGCTACGGTTTTTTCGCGCAGCTTGGTCAGCTTTATTCTCGCAACCGGGCGGGTAAAACACTGATTCGCGTGCCCGATCAGAGCACGGTGCTGGTTCCTGCAACGCACTACGGAGAGGAATTTTCGGGCAATGCGCTGGTGGCAGCTGTCAGCTCCGTTGGACGTTTGTTGCTGTTTCCGGCGAATGAGTTGCCGGAAATGTCCCGCGGTAAGGGCATCAAGATCCTCGGAATTCCCAGTAAGAAGTTTTCGGCCGGCGAAGAGCGGATGGTTGCCGTGACGTTAGTCACATCGGATCAAACGCTGTTGGTGTTCAGTGGCCAACGCCGGATGAGTCTGAAAGGCGGTGATCTGGAACATTATCTGGGTAACCGTGGACGCCGCGGCAGCATGTTGCCGAGGGGCTGGCGCAAGGTGGAGCGGCTGGACGTCGAGGGCGAGCGAGACGATTGACCGCTTGTGGCCGCCCATGGTTGATCAGGATGGACGGCATGTGACAGAAAGGTATTTTTAGTATGGCAAGTTATATGACGAACGAGTTCCGTGCGGGCCTGAAAATACTGATTGATGGTGACCCGTGTGCGATTCTCGAAAATGAATTCGTGAAGCCGGGCAAGGGCCAGGCTTTTAATCGGGTGAAGATACGTAATCTGAGAACTGCTCGCATCGTCGATCGAACCTATAAATCCGGCGAGTCCGTGGAAGCAGCTGATGTTGTCGATCTAGAGATGCAATACCTTTATTGTGACGGTGATCACTGGCACTTCATGGAACCAGACACCTACGAACAATATGCGGCCAGTAAAAATGCTGTCAGTGCGGCAAGAGACTGGCTCAAGGAACAGGACTCGTGCAACGTGACTTTGTGGAATTCCCAGCCGTTGCTGGTTGAGCCACCTAAGTTTGTCGAGCTTGAAATCGTTGAAACGGACCCCGGCGTTCGGGGTGACACCGCTCAGGGTGGAGTCAAGCCGGCCAAGCTTGAGACCGGGGCAGTCGTCAAGGTGCCGTTATTCGTCGAGCAGGGTGAAGTTATCCGGGTCGATACCCGGTCTCGAGAATACGTATCCCGTGTCAAGTAATAGTTGATCGATTTTCCGCCTCAATAGCTCAGAATTTAGCGTAGTTGCGTGGGTAGCGAGAAACTGACTGTTTCAGTAATGTGCGCGTGGCTGCCGCATAGCATCAGAATACGGTCGAGACCTACAGCGACTCCAGAACAATCGGGGAGTCCGTGTTGCAGCGCTTGGAGTAGCGCCTGGTCAGGATCGACATCTGGCAGGTCTAATTCCCTGCGGCGCTTACGGTCCGAATCGAACCGCAAGCTTTGTTGTACCGGGTCGCTTAACTCACGGTAGCCATTGGCAAGCTCTACTCCTTGATGAAAGACCTCGAAGCGTTCTGCGATCCGCGAGTCTTTCGGGCTTAGCCGGGCCAGTTGCGCTTGCTCGGCTGGGAAATCAAAGACCACGCTTAGGCCGGTTCGTCCCAGCCCGGGTGCTACCAGCTGGCTTATCATAAGGTCCAGCCAGCTGGAACGGTTTTGCCCGAGCGTTGTTTCAAAATTGGGTTCCAGCAAGTCTCCGAGTGCGCTGCGGGCCGATTGCAGAAACCGGCCAGTATCCTCGTCAAGTGGGTCGCAGCCGGTTTTGGCCAGCAACAACTCGCGGTAAGGGATACGTTCAACCTCGGTGAGTGAGGCTCGACAACCCAACGAGATGTCCATAATAAGTGCGCAGGTTTCATCAATCATTTCGCTCAGTTCGAAGCCCCGGCGGTACCATTCGATCAGGGTGAATTCAGGCTGGTGTCTGGTGCCAATCTCATCGTCGCGGAATGCCTTGCCGATTTGGTAGATGTCGGGCATGCCGGCTGCTAGCAGCTGCTTCATATGAAATTCGGGTGACGTGCGCAAGTAAAGCGTTCGATCGGAAAGCGAATTAATTTTGCAGCGGATGCTGGCAATGTGCGGGTCGGTCACTGCCGAAGTGCACAGTAGCGGGGTCTCAACCTCTAGTACTTGACGCTCGGCAAAAAACTGCCGCACCGACTCCAGCGATCGGGCGCGCAGTCTGAGTGTCTCTATTTGGGCACTGGGTTGCCACGAATCCATGAGGCTTATCCTTCTACGATCGCTGGATCGGTCATTAATTCGCCAATTCGCTGCCCCATCCGCACGTTGCTGCCCGGCGTCATTTCTTGGTGCCAGGTGAGTTGGCCGGGACCGGCAATCATTATTACCGTTGACCCCAGATTGAATTGACCGAGGTATTGGCCTTTATTTAGTCGTACCGCTGGTTCGGCGCCCGGGTAAGACCAGCGGGCTGTTTCTCGAGATAAGCGCGGCATCACTTGGCCCGCCCACGCTGTGCTGATATTGCCAACGTTCATGGCGCCAATCATGACAATAGAAAACGGTCCAACTGGCCCATTGAAATGGCAAATTAACCGTTCGTTGCGGGTAAAAAGGCCGGGGACCACATCGGCAGTGCGGACATTCACCGACAGTAACCGCCCGGGTACATAGACCATTTCGATGAGCTCAGCGTTCAGTGGCATATGCACGCGATGATAATTATTTGGCGCGAGATAGATTGTCGCGTAGGCACCGCCAGACAACCGCTTGCTTCCGCCTTCCTCGTCGCCAAACAATTGCCGCAGCGAGTAGGTGAGATGCTTAGCTTGGATCAGCTGCTGGCCAGCGATTCGTCCGATTTGAGTAATCGTTCCATCCGCCGGACTAACGACCGCGGACGGCGAGTTATCTAACGGCCGGGATCCGGGCCTCAAGCTGCGGCTGAAGAACGCATTGAAATCTGGGTAGCCCGCCGGAACCGGGTTCTCTGCCTCCCCTGTGTCAATATTGTAAAGCCAGATGAAGCTTCTAATCAGCGCATTTTTTATGACAGTGATGCGGCAGCAAGCGAGTGCACCAACGAGGCGGGACAAAAGGTGTGTTGGCACCCAGAATTGAAGCTTCACCAAGAACTGGTCGAAAGCGTCACTCATGTTGGGGAGGTTGCCGACTGATCGTGCCGGTAAGTAATTCATGATTAGCGATCATGGGCCGCGGTATTCTACACTGCGCGGCCTCAGTGCGGCGTAATGAACTTGTTGGTGTACTTATGGTTGAGCCGAAAATTCCGCCCACCGTAAATACAGCGGGCGATTTGATCGAATGGGTGGCCGGGCGCCTTGATAATAGCGGCGTGTTTTTTGGTCACGGTACAGAGAATTCTCGCGACGACGCCGCTGTGCTCGTATATCACGTGATGAAGCTGGAGCACCATACCGGAAATCGCGATTATGGTGTTAGGGCATCGCCGAATGATCTGAAAGATATTCAAACCGTGCTCGATAGGCGGATTTGCAAGCGCATTCCGATGCCATACCTGCTCCACGAAGCCTGGTTTGCCGGCAGGCGCTTTTATGTCGATCAACGCGTGTTGATACCTCGATCGCCGTTGGCGGAATTGATCGATGCAGGTTTTGAGCCGTGGCTGACCAGCAAGGGAATCGGAACAGCACTTGAGCTCGGGACTGGTAGCGGATGCATCGCAGTGGCATGCGCGCTGGCGCTGCCGTGCTGGAAAATTATCGCAACCGACATTTCCGAACCCGCGTTGGAAGTGGCACGGATCAACGTAGATCGTTACGGTTTGTCGGCTCGCATACAGCTTCTCAAGGCAGATCTGTTCATAGGAGTAAGCGGTCGGTTCGACCTGATTATCAGCAATCCCCCGTATGTGCCTGCGGCGGAAGCCGACAGTCTGCCGGCCGAGTATCGACACGAACCCTCGGTGGGGCTGTACAGTGGGCCGGACGGCCTGGATTCGGCGCGACGAATACTGCAAGATGCGCGGAACCATTTGAACAGCAAAGGATTACTTGTGCTCGAGGTCGGCGAGCAGCGGGAGCAGCTGGAGGCCGCATTTCGGCGCTTGCCGTTTACCTGGCCCGCACTAGACTGTGGGGGTGATGGAATCGCCGTGCTAACGGCCGCAGATCTGGGTGGGTTTGAAGCTGCCGTACCCGATGACGCAAACAATGATTGAAGATCATGCCTGGTAACACGATTGGTAAAGCATTTTCTGTAACGACCTTTGGCGAGAGCCACGGGCTGGGGTTGGGCTGCATCATCGACGGATGCCCGCCCGGTTTACCGCTATCCGAAGAAGACATTCAGATGGATCTTGAACGCCGCCGCCCCGGCAAGTCACGGCACACCAGCCAGCGGCGGGAACCGGATGCGGTGCGCATACTTTCGGGAGTATTCGAGGGCGTGACCACCGGGACTCCGATCGGCCTACTCGTGGAAAATGTTGATCAGAAGCCGAAGGACTACAGCAAGATCAAGGACAAATTTCGACCTGGCCACGCTGATTACACCTACCAACAAAAATACGGAATAAGGGACTATCGTGGCGGCGGACGTTCATCGGCACGGGAGACCGTCATGCGCGTTGCTGCAGGAGCCGTGGCGCGTAAATATCTGCGCGAGCAGCTGGGTCTGGTGATAAAGGGACACCTTGCGCAACTTGGGCCGATACACCTTGATCGGGTCGACCCCGACAGCGTTGACGACAATCCGTTCTTTTGCGCTGACCCGTCCCGCGTGAAGGAATTGGAGCAGTACATGGACGCATTGAGCAAAGAAGGCAATTCAATCGGAGCGCGAATCAATATCATAGCGTCCGGAGTGCCCGTCGGGCTCGGTGAGCCAGTTTTCGATAAGCTGGAGGCAGCCATCGCGCACGGCATGATGAGTATCAATGCCGTAAAGGGGGTCGAATTCGGTGCAGGCTTCGCAGCGGTAGAGCAGAAAGGCACGGAGCACCGAGACGAGATTACTCCTGATGGTTTTGCGAAAAATTCATCGGGCGGCACTCTCGGGGGCATCTCATCAGGTCAGGATATACTTGTCAGTATCGCGTTGAAGCCCACCTCCAGTATTCGCTTGTCAGGTGAAACAATTAATAAGGAAGGCCAGTCGGTGAAAATTAAGACCACTGGCCGCCACGACCCCTGCGTCGGTCTGCGCGCAACCCCGATTGCCGAGGCAATGTTGGCACTCGTGCTGATGGATCATTACCTCCGGCATCGCGCGCAGAATGCCGATGTTGATCCGACAATCCCGGTCGCCGATGATTAACCCCGGTATTGCATGACTGCGGTACCGAATGACACGAATCGAAAAGCATCTGTGACTCAAAATCTAAACATCGCAGTTGTCGGTGCAACCGGTCTGGTCGGCGAGGCGATGATCGAAATTTTGCAGGAACGCAATTTTCCGGTCGGCACTCTGCACCCGTTGGCTAGCGAGCGATCGCTGGGAAAATCGGTTCGCTTTCGTGGTCAGGAACTGCCAGTTGCGGTCCTGGATGAGCATGATTTTTCTGATACCGATATGGCTCTGTTCTCAGCCGGGGCTAGCGTTTCGGAAAACCACGCGCCTCGGGCTACGGATGCCGGATGTGTGGTCGTTGATAACACCTCCCGGTTTCGTAACGAACCGGATATTCCACTGGTGATCCCGGAGGTCAATCCAGAAGCTCTGGCCGGGCTCCGCCCTCGCAATATCATTGCGAACCCGAATTGTTCGACGATTCAAATGGTCGTGGCTCTTAAACCTATATACGACGCCGCTGGCATTATCCGAATCAACGTTGCGACCTATCAGGCCGTTTCAGGTGCGGGTCGCCGGCAAGTCGAGGAACTGGCTAGGCAGAGTACTGAGTTGCTGAGTGGCCGTGCCAAGGAAGCGGATGCAGGCGCAAAGTCCATTGCCTTTAATGCGATACCCCAGATTGATTCGTTCGAGGATAACGGTTACACCCGCGAGGAAATGAAGATGGTTTGGGAAACCCGCAAAATTCTTAGCGACGATCAAATCATGATCAGTGCGACTGCCGTGCGAATCCCTGTATTTTTCGGTCACTCCGAGGCGATCAGTATTGAGACTCGCGAGAAAATCGCGGCAGCCGAGGTTCGTGACCTGCTCCGTGCCGCACCCGGGGTGAAGGTTCTGGACGACGGTAAGACTGGAGGTTTTCCTACCGCGAGGAATGAAGCGGCTGGTGGGGATGATGTGTTTGTCGGGCGTATTCGGGATGACCTTTCCCACGAGCGGGGCATCAGCATGTGGGTGGTCTCGGATAATGTCCGCAAAGGGGCCGCACTGAACAGCATCCAGATCGCTGAAATCTTGGTGCGCGATTACTTCGGGGGAATGTGATGCCACGTTTTCTGGCGGTCACCTGCTGGCTTTTTGCGATTCTTCTACCCGCATCTGCCGTTGCACTTGGGCTCGGCGAGATTAAGCTGAAGTCAGCGCTCAATGAACCGTTCGTGGCTGATATTCCAATGCAGTTGGACGATTCCACGGAGTTGCACACTGTCAGCATTTCCCTCGCAACAGAGGCGACATTCGAGCGCTATGGTATAAGCTTTCTGGCTTTTCTCAGCGATTTTCGGTTTTTTCTGAGTTCCGACGATTCCGGATACGGAACCGTTCAGGTTCGCTCGGTCCAGCCGGTGGCCGAACCGTTTATCACGCTGCTGCTGGAAGCCGAGTGGCCGTCGGGTAAATTGTTGCGCGAATATACCGTGTTGCTTGAGTCGTCGGTGATTCCGGCGCAAGAGTCGGAGCCATTGCCGCAGGATCTGGAACCGGCGGTATTGGAAGAGACCAACCTGTCATTGGCCGGCAGCACTTATGGTCCGGTCCAGCGCGGTCAAACGCTGTGGGGGCTCGCCGAGGAACTACGGCCAGATTCATCCGTAGCCATGAGCGATATGCTGCTTGTGCTGTATCGGACCAATCCTTCAGCATTTGCCAACAACATCAACCAGCTGAAAGAAGGTGCGATTCTGCGTATTCCCGATGCCGATGAAATCGGTGTGGTGACACGCAGCCTAACTGAGTCGTCGGTGATTCCGGTGCAAGAGTCGGAGCCATTGCCGCAGGATCTGGAACCGGCGGTTAGTGACGAGGTATTCGAGACTCAGGCGACCGATCTGCTTGAAAGTGAGTTGGCTGCAAGCCTCGCCACTGAACTCGATTCTGGGTTGGAGGAAAGCAGGGAACTGGTAGAAGTCAAAGACCCGGAACTCCCGCCGGTACTGATCGAAGTCAAAGAGCCGCCGACTGAAGGTTTGGTTGACGGTGCGGCTCAAGAAGCAGCTGTGACTTTGACCACAGAAGCTGGGGAAGTCGGGGACGGTGAATGGATGCTGGATCGAGCGATCGAGCTCGTTAAACAGTTCTGGATGTGGGGCGCGGGGCTGCTAGTGGCTATGTTGTCGCTAATTGGCATCCGGCGCCGTTTCGGTAGCGGTGTGGTCGAGGAAGATCAGGAAAGCATCGCAGACGATCCCCTTATTGGTAGCTGGGAAGATGATGACTCGGATGTGGACGAGCTCAAACAAGACCTGCACGCGCTGGTTGCTGACGGGGAGTCGTTCGAGGTCAATCAAGCGGTCAGTGCTGGGGCGGAGCTCGGTACTGGCAGTGATCCGGCACCTCAATTTAGCCCTGATCGTGGCGAGATGCCCGGCGAGCTAGGAGATGCATCGCCAGCCTCCAAACCCGAGTTGGATGCATTTGTTGAAACAGTGCCGAAGCCTGTTGATGCGATACCGGCAGAGTTTGAAATGCCTGTGGAGGGGGTAGGAGAGGTTGAGGATATTCTGGGGGGGGCTCTTAGCATGCAGGCATCGATCAATCTGGATCAGGGCGACCCTGTTGCCGAAGCCGAGTTTTATATGGCCAATGGCCTTTACAATCAAGCGGCAGATCTACTGGTTCAAGCGCTACAGGTCGATCCGGACAATCGCGGTCTGCGCATCAAGTTGCTCGAAGTTTATTTTGTCTGGGAGAATAAGGAGGTGTTCCTGACCGAGGCCCGAATTCTCCATGAAATGATTGCCAACGATACTGATCCAGATTGGAATAAAGTTCTGATTATGGGCAAGCAGATTTGTCCGGATGATGGGTTGTTCTCGGCAGTTCCGGTCGGGACGGGCAACGCCGGTTTAATGGATGTTACATTTCTCAGTGAGGATACCGACACAGCGGAAGTGGCCAGTGTTGTTGAATTCGACGAACCCTCGAAGCCCAACATGAATAAAATCTTGGGTTTGAAAGATCTGTCGAATGAGCCAACCATGACCGATGTTGGTACAAAGCTCGACCTCGCGCGGGCCTATATTGACATGGGTGATCCTGACGTCGCACGGAACACATTGAAAGAAGTTCTTGAGGAAGGCGACGATTTACAGCAGCAGGAAGCCCGACAGCTTCTTGACGAACTCATAGATTGAACACCGATCTCGATGATGGGGCACCGTGTCGGATTGCCGTAGGGCTTGAATATGACGGGACCCGCTACCGCGGGTGGCAGTTACAGCCACATGCGCCGAGTATTCAAGGCTCTCTGAATGCCGCATTTTCATCAGTTGCAAATCAAGCGGTCGAATCTATCGGCGCAGGTCGGACTGATGCTGGCGTGCATGCAAGCGGTCAAGTTGCCCACATCGATACATCCGCGGCAAGGGATAATCATTCATGGTTGCTCGGCGTCAATACTCAGCTGGCGGAGGATATTAATTTGCTGTGGGTGCGACGTGTGTCGGCAAAGTTTCACGCGAGATATTCAGCTATATCGCGTAGCTACAGGTATACGATTCTTAATCGGCCAGTACGCTCTGCGCTTGTAAGAAACCAAGTATGGTGGGTGCACCAGCCTATTGACCATGAGCGAATGCAGAACGCTGCTCGATACCTGGTTGGCAAACATGACTTTTCGGCATTTCGTGCCGCTGCCTGCCAGGCGCATTCTCCGATTCGTACAATTAGTGAATTGACTGTCACGCGCAACGGTGATCACATTTCAATATATTGTCGGGCGAATGCCTTTCTGCAGCATATGGTTCGTAACATAGTCGGGTCCTTACTACCAATTGGGTGCGGGGATGCAGAACCTAAGTGGATTGCCACCCTTCTGGCGGAGGGTGATCGCCGTCGGGCCGGGGTTGCTGCGCCTGCGTGCGGTCTCTGTCTGATAGACGTTGAGTATCCGGCTGAATTCAATCTGCCATCGTTTCACCTGTGATTGCTAAGGTGATACCTCGCTGGGTGTCGTTTATCATGGTTTGAAGATGAGCTGGTTTAAAAAACTAATGCCTTCTCGGATAAAGACCGAGCGTCGAAAGCGTTCCGTTCCAGAGGGTGTTTGGCAGAAATGCCCAGGTTGCGGGGCGCAGCTTTATAGGGCTGAGTTGGAACGTAACTATTTCGTTTGCCCGAAATGCGATCATCATTTTCGGCTTACCGCTCGCAAACGTCTGGAGCTGTTTCTGGACAGCGATACCGGTCAGGAGATCGGCGGGCAGCTAGCACCAATAGATTCACTCAAGTTTAGGGACATCAAGCGATACAGGGACCGGATCAGCCAGGCTCAAAAGGCCACTGGTGAGCGTGATGCGTTAGTTGCGGTGACTGGCTTATTAATGGACCAACCGGTTGTCGTTTGCGCGTTCGAATTTAACTTCATGGGTGGTTCCATGGGATCTGTTGTCGGTGAAAAGTTTACTCGGGCTGCTGGTCACAGCCGGGAAAACAGAGTGCCCTTGATCTGTTTTTCGGCCAGCGGCGGAGCAAGAATGCAGGAAGCCTTGTTTTCTCTTCTGCAAATGGCGAAGACTAGCGCAGCACTCGCCACCTTATCCGAAGCCGGCGTGCCATTCATTTCTGTGCTTACGGATCCCACGACAGGTGGTGTAGCCGCTAGCCTGGCGATGCTCGGTGACATAAACATAGCCGAGCCAAGAGCCCTTATCGGTTTCGCCGGACCACGAGTAATCCAGGAAACCGTGCGTGAAACCCTTCCGGAGGAGTTCCAGCGAAGCGAATTTCTCCTAGAGCACGGTGCGTTGGATATGATTGTTGACCGGCGGCAGATGCGCGAGGAAGTGGCTGGGTTGCTAGCCAAGCTCCAAAAAAAAAGCAGCGCAAACGGTTAGGCTGAGTAACTGCTAGCTTCATTTATGATAGGAAGGTCCCTGGATGATTGGCTCCAATGGCAGGAGTCGTTGAATGCAGGCGAAATCAACCTCGGTTTAGACCGAATTGCTAAGGTTGCAAATCGTCTGGACCTGCAACAGCCGGCAGGATCTGTTTTTGTTGTCGCAGGCACTAATGGCAAAGGTTCGTGCGTATGGTTGCTGGAGCAGTTACTGCAGACCAGTGGGGCCCGAATCGGCGCTTATACTTCACCGCATTTGCTTAAGTATAACGAGCGTATTCGCATTGACGGTGCGCCGGTCGATGATCGTTGCTTGGTTAGGGCGTTTGAAAGGATCGAATCAGCCAGCGATGGGCAGGCGTTGACCTATTTTGAATACGGAACACTTGCAGCACTTTGGATCTTTTCAAACGCATCCTGTGACGCTTGGATACTTGAAGTCGGTTTGGGTGGGCGGCTGGATGCTGTCAATATCGTGGAGCCCGATTACAGTCTGTTGACGACCATCGCGTTGGATCATCAAAAATGGCTCGGGAACGATGTCGAGCAAATTGCGCGGGAGAAAGCCGGAATCATGCGACTGGGGACGCCGGCCTTTTTCGGCGATTATCCAGCACCGGCAGCGATCGGAGAGATGGCCAAAGAGTTGGGGGCTCCGCTGTTTTGCTTGGGTGAAGCATTCGATTATTCACTGGAAGACGCAGTCTGGAACTGGCGCGGGCAAAAATATGAGCTCAAGTCTTTACCCTGGCCACCTGGCCGGGGCGAAGAACAAATACGCAACCTGAGCTTGGTATTGGCAGTACTTGAACGCTATGATCCGACGTTGCTCGCGCGTCGTCATCTAATCTGCGAGCTCGCGGAGCAATTCCACCTGCCCGGGCGCTTTCAGGTCTTCAATGGGGATCGTCAGTGGGTGCTCGACGTTGCACACAACGTTCAGGCAGCCGGCAATCTAAATACCAAGCTTGAGGCGCTTGGATCGGTGCCACGAACAATAGCAATAGTTGGCATGATGGCGGACAAGCAAGCTGCCGATTTTGCGGTGGGCCTGTCCGGACAGGTGGATCAGTGGATCACCTGCACCGTTGACGCCGCACGCGGTCGTGACGGCAGCGATCTGGCTCGCTGCCTGCGAGCAGTCGGGCTAGGGCCGGTGCGGTCCACCGATACACCTGAATCGGCTTTTCAGCTAGCCTACGAGTCGACGCCGCCCGGTACCCGGATACTGGTATGCGGGTCCTTTTATGTGGTTGGCCCCGCGCTCGATTGGCTTGGATTATACTGAGGTTATTATTGAGAGGCGCGTTTCGATGGATCGGAGCTTGGTTGAGCGCATGATCGGGGCAGGCATGCTGGTTCTCCTGCTAGTTTTGCTGGTGCCGACCCTGCTCAACGGAAATATAGATGACAAAACAGCTCCCGCGGCCGTGACTTTTCCCCAGCCAGCGCTGCGAACCGAAACTATTTATATAAACGGAACTAAACCACCTTCGGATTCGCTGGATCAAGGCGCGCCGGACAGTCGATCCGATTTACCATCGCCTGCTGCACATCAAACGGTTGCGGTTGCAAACGACCTTGCCAAAGCGACCAGTGCGCAGTGGGGAGTGCAGCTGGGTAGCTTTTCGAACCAGGACAATGCCGGCCAGTTGGTCATCGACTTAATCGATCAGGGGTATCCAGCGTATGTCAGCGCTACCAGCGGCGTTGGGCTGACCATGTACCGCGTGCGTGTAGGTCCGCGCCCATCTCGGGGCAGTGCCGCTGAACTTGCACGGGCCCTGACCGCTGTCGGCCATGAAGGTATGGTGATGGCGCTAACCGATGAGCCGAGAGAATAAACTAGCACGTGGTTTTCATTGATTATATTCTGCTTGCGATCCTGCTTATATCCACCGGTATCAGCTGGTTTCGGGGTTTTGTCAAAGAGGCTGTTTCGCTTGCCAGCTGGGCCATGGCAATCTGGTGCGCGTGGACGTTTGGGGGTGCTGTTGCAGGGGCACTGGAGGGCAGCATTGAGTCCATGTCGATTAGGTTGTGGGTTGCCCGGGTGTTGCTTTTGGTAGGGGTTCTGATTGCTGGGGGGTTGCTACAGCGGTTAATGGTGTCCCTGCTGAAAAAAAGCGGCTTGACGGGCACGGACCGCGCTATTGGCATGCTGTTCGGATGTGCTCGTGGAGTTCTGCTGGTTGGCTTACTCGTCGCCATCCTGCAACGTGGCGGATTCGAAGACACGGCTTGGTGGCAGGACTCAAAGTTGATACCGTATGCGGCACCTGTGGCGGATGTGCTGGAGAGTGCGGCGGCAGAGGGCATGGAATATTTTGATGTCGATGAAGGCGACGCTGCTGGATTCCTGTAGGTTCGAAGCGTTTAACTTTTTGCATTGACCTGGAGCAGGTTCTATGTGTGCCATCGTTGGAATCGTTAGCTATCGTCCTGTCAATCAGGCGATCTACGACGCAATGATCGTGCTGCAACACCGCGGTCAGAATTCCGCCGGCATTATGACGGATGACAGGGGTACCCTGTGTGTACGCAAAAGCGACGGCCTTGTGCGAGACGTTTTTCAGCAACGGCACATGACGCGGCTGCGC
>JAYZJE010000149.1:0-3283 GCA_036164895.1 Pseudomonadota bacterium | reverse complement strand
GCGATAATGGCGCGCAGGCTGTGAGGGTAAGGATTCTTCGCATTGTTGGAGCCTTCAAGATCCGGGGCAGAATCGGTTTTATGGATTGCGCTTTTTGGGCCGGCGGCAGAATATAGCACGGAAAAACCGAGTCTGACCCCAATATAGGTCTGCTTGATTGTTTAGCCCTTGGCCTGAAACTCGTTGATCCAGGCCACGGCATGATTCTGGGCCACGGTGCGTTCCGCGGCATTAAGTCGGCTTCTGATCATCTGGATGTTCGCTTCGGCGTTTTTATCGCTTTGCATAGTAGCGAGAAGCCACCATTTGTAGGCTTCGACGTCATCCTGCGTAACACCGTTACCGTTCGCATACATCACGCCCAGATTAAATTGCGCTTTACCGTTGCCCTGTTTGGCAGCTGCGCGAAACCACCGCAACGCTTGGGGATCATTTTTTTTCACGCCTTCAGCGTTGTAATACATCAAACCCAGATTGAATTGCGCATCGGCCAAGCCTTGTTCGGCGGATTGGCGATACCAATGTGCGGCTTCGGCGTCATTCCGGGTGACCCCATCACCGGCATTGAGCATTAAACCCAGGTGCAGCTGCGCAGTGGCATGCCCCCGATCGGCGGCCCGACGGTACCAATCGATCGCCGCTGTTTCATCGCGTGGAACGCCTTCACCGTTATCAAACCGCAGCCCGAGTTTGAATTGAGCTTCGGCATCCCCTTGCTCGGCAGATTGGTGCCATTGTTCGATGTCGTTCATAGTCGTCATGCCGGATCAAATCCCGCCGGTCAACTCACCCACTTTGACTCGGATGGATGTGGCCCGCTGCGTTCAGGCGGTCGAGATACCCCTGCCACATAGCCTCCTGGTCACGTCCCAGTTCGTACAGGAACTGAAAGGTATACAGCCCCGTGTTGTGACCATCATCGAAGATTAATCTGACCGCGTAATTGCCGATCGACTCGACGTCGGTAATCTTGACTTTGTTTTTGCCCGTTTGCAGAATCCCTTCGCCAGGTCCATGCCCCCTAACTTCTGCGGACCGCGAGTACACGCGAAGATATTCGCTCGGTAGCTCAAACAAGCTGCCGTCATCGAAGGTAACCTTCAATAACCGCCTGCCTGCATCCAGTCTGACCTCAGTCGGATGTGGTGTCGTTGGCATCGAGGCCATCCATTGTTTTTTTCACTGGGCGAGAACTGACTGATCTTACTCATCCGGCGCTGGTGTTTGGTGTTTTGCCTTCCACTCCGAGTAAGGCATGCCGTACACACTCTCTCGCGCTGCCGCGTAATCAATCGCGATGCCGCGCTCTTCCGCCGCGGCCAGATACCATTTGCTTAGACAGTTGCGGCAGAAACCCGCTAGGTTCATCAGGTCGATGTTTTGCACCTCTTTATGTCCATCCAGGTGCTTGAGTAATCGGCGGAACGCGGCTGCTTCCAGTTCCGTTTGGGTTGCTTGGTCGATTATAGATTCTCCTTATTTGATTTGCCGTTCGTTGTCGGCTGTCATGCCAGCGCGATCCTGACCGGTTGCCGGTGTGCGTCCCAGTACCCGGAGTCGCTTTGTTCCCCCGCGCACTGAGTGGGGCTTTTCTTTGCCGCGATGGGGTGATCGGACACGCTGACGAATTTTTGTCTATCATACGGCCATAACTAAAGCGGAGACATTATTTTGAATAGCAACTGGATGAATAAACCACACAGCCGGCGCGAGGCGATTCAGTCATTGTTGTCAGTCGGCGGCATAGCCGCGGGAGGGCTTATGGCCAGTGCCTGCGCTGGACCGTCAAAGTCAGTCAGGCGTGCGCCTATCGATTTCAACGACCCGGTTCAGAGCCTACGCGCGTTCGTGAAACTGATGGGAAACCTGGATCCCACCGTCGAGACGCCAGGCTGGTTCGGCGGCACCGTATTCGGCGATAGTCGGCGCGATCGCCCTTTAAAGCCGTTAATGGGGATCGAGGGTTTCGGCGTGCTTCGCGCCGAGCGACAGTCGGATACCTCGTACCGGGTTTTCAACCGTGAACTTGCGTTCTATACAGACCTCAAGACGGGCGAGTACCTTGATACTTGGGTGAATCCGTATACCAAGGAAGAATGCGAGGTTAAATCGATTCACAACATGACGGTCAACGCGAGCATGATCGTCAGCGAAAAATTCGGCACTGCCATCGAAATGGATTTCGACGGCAACCTGATGGAGGTGCCGCTCCCGTTGGGCTGGCAAAATTTCGACGACAAGCTGTTTTCGACCTTCGAGGTGCACACGGCGTTTCCCAATGAATTGAAACCGGATGTGTGGCCGCGAGAATCATCGGGTCCGGTCATCCGGATCGCCGAAATCTTTCAGCGGGTCGCAAATCTCGCCGAGTTGGAAAACCCTGATGTGACCACGGCCGACTATTCAGGATGCTGGACCCGGGTTGGCCCGTGGTTGCCGTGGATGCGCCAGGGTCATGCGGATGGCAATCTTCTATTCCGTACTTTCATGACCAAGCTGAATTCGCCAGATCAATTGTCGCCGCGCTTCAAAGCGCACATCGAAGAGCGGCTGCCGGAATATTTCGTGGCACCACCACCGGAATCTTGGGGCAGCAAGAACGACTCGAGTTTCAGCGTGTACGCGAGAGAGAACGAGCCGTTGCCGCCGCTGTAATGGCTGGAGCTGCGTCACTTTGGACAGATGTCTAGTTTGATCCCTTTCAAACAAGAATACGATCCGGCGCTGGCTAAGATCGGTGGTTGGTTGCTGGTCTTTTATATTTTTGCCGGCTTAAGCATCCTGGCCTACCTCAGGGTGTCCATCGCTGCCATCATCACCGCGCTTCCGGTGGGGCGCTACGGCTGGGTGATCGCGCTGGTCACGCTGGTTGCGATGATTGGGCTGCTGTGTCGTAAGCGCTGGGCGTATTACCTGTTCCTGGGCATGGGTGCGTTTTTGCTGGCGGACGGGGGACTTGCGATGCTTACGGCACCGGATCAGCTATTGCTCCAGGACTGGATGTTGGATATGCCGATTCTCGGCGAATGGCTGATGGTGCTCGGTTGGCTGCTGTATTTTCTGTATTCGAAACGGATCTACTCGGTAATTTTTGGCCAATAAAACCAAACTGTGCTGCTGCTCGTCCTTTGTTGGTGCCTAACGAACTCGGTTTTTTTAAGGGCCTCAGCGCGTTTCGATTGCCGGTTGCTTGGGATCCGGTTGCGCTTGGCCGCGGGCCAGCGCTTCCAAATGTTCCGGCGTGATGAGGTGGCAATAGGTTTGGCCGCGAAGCACGTTGGGC
>JAYZJE010000148.1:0-7679 GCA_036164895.1 Pseudomonadota bacterium | reverse complement strand
GATGGATAAATTCCCGGGTTCCGTCGAGCGGGTCGATAAGCCAATATTCGTCCCAGCTAGAGCGTTCGGCAAACGAAATTTCAGACGATTCCTCCGACAGAATCGGAACATCCGGTGTTATTTTTTTGAGTCCGCGCACGATATTAATGTGTGATGCTTTATCCGCGGCAGTCAATGGAGAGTTGTCGGTCTTAGTTTCGATCTCGAAATCGGTTTTGTAGATCTTCATGATGAGGGAACTGGCATCCCTAGCGATGTTGATCGCCGGCGCGATCAAATCTTCCAGCTTGCTTTGCATGCATTGCCTCCGCCTCTTAGGGTCTGCCGGGGGGTTTTGTGCCGGACCGTTTGCCTCTGTTGCTCTGCCCTCTAGGACTTGGCGAGCGGCCGCGCGATTTGGGACGCCGGCGTGGCGGAGGGGGAATCTCGACGTCTGCAAGCGAGCCAAGATCAATGCTACCAACGGGTATGGAATGACCAAGGAAGGCTTCTATGTCCGGGAGTGAACCAGCATAACTTTCGCAGGCAAAACTTATGGCATCGCCGCTGGCTCCAGCGCGAGCGGTGCGGCCAATTCGATGGACATAATCTTCCCGATCGAAGGGCAAGTCATAATTGATCACATGGCTGACGTTGGGTACGTGTAAGCCGCGCGATGCGACATCCGTGGCTACTAGCACCGGGAGTTTTCCCGACTGAAACCGCCGCAACATCGACATGCGCTTTTTTTGGGGAACGTTACCCGAAATAGCTTCAGCGCTCATGCCGTTATGCTGAAGAATCTGCGCAACGCGTTCTGCGTCGCGCTTCATATTCACAAATATCATGGTTCGCGTTGCTCCCGTGCTGCGCAGGAGGCTTATTAGCAATGGTGCTTTCTCGTCGTTGCTGGGAAAATAGACGAGTTGGGTTACTTGATCGACAGTCATTTTGTCGGGTTCGATGCGAATGACTTCGGGGTCATTCATGTGTTCGTAGGCAAGTTCGATAACCCTCTGACTGAGAGTTGCGGAGAACAGCATGTTTAGTCGACTTTCAGCCGGGGGCAGCCGTCGCAGGACATAACGAATGTCGCGGATGAAGCCGAGGTCAAACATCCTATCTGCTTCGTCCAGCACCATAACCTGCACATCCTTGAGGCTAAATACTCGTTGTTTAAAGTAGTCGATGAAACGTCCGGGCGTGCCAATTAGAACGTCCACTCCACTTGCAAGTCTTTGGCGTTGCTCCTCGTAGTCGGTTCCTCCGTAAACGACCTGGCAACGAAGCTTGGTGCCACTTCCGAGAGTCTTGGCATCCTCGTGGATTTGAATTGCCAATTCGCGTGTTGGTGCCAGCATGATTGCACGGGGTCCTCGCACAGACTTGCCGGTCGTTGAAGCGTTGTTTAGAAGGCGGTTGAAGCTTGCTAGTAAAAAGGCAGCCGTTTTCCCCGTACCCGTTTGGGCCTGGCCAGCCACATCTTTACCGGAAAGAGCTAATGGAAGAGTCTGGGCTTGAATTGGCGTGCAGTGCGTGAATCCGGCCGCTCGAACTCCCCGTTGCAGTTGCTCTGGGAGTTCAAGGGCTTCAAAAAGCATCTCTGTGGGGTTAGTCATTGGTGGGTATTATTATAAGGAAACGCGGAATAAACACTTGCAAATCTTCTCAGGAACGGTTTCAATTAGGTCAACATCTATGCGGCAGTCGTCGCTTTCACCCTAGATTACTGCCAACACGCCGCTTTTAATTAGCTTGACGGAAGCTTTTTTACGTACCGTTGGTTTGTACTTTGTTAGGTCGCAGCCTCATAAGGAGCACCGTCGAATCGGGTTTCTAAGCGCCGCTGCGGCGCCTTGGGGCGTGCAGGCGTTGGTGGTTTCCATAGTAATACAACACAGTAGTAACGATGAGCATAACGCATATCAGTGACGATACTTTCGATTTAGAGGTTTTGCAGGCAGATAAACCTGTGCTTCTGGACTTTTGGGCAGAGTGGTGCGGTCCATGCAAGATGATTGCTCCCATACTTGAAGAAATCTCGACGCAACTTGAAGATCGTCTGAAGGTCGCCAAGATCGATGTTGACGGTAACCCGAAACTACCTCCGCAGTATGGAATTCGGAGCATCCCGACCCTTATTCTGTTCAAGAATGGTGTGGTTGAAGCCCAGCAGGTCGGAGCTGTTTCAAAGAAACAGTTAGAGAAATTTTTGGAAGAAAACCTGTGAGAGGATACCTTGGAAATTCTGCTCGTTCCCGGACCAAGTCTAATGGTCGTGGTAAGTCCGGTGATTCGTCATCGAACAAGAAGCCCCGTCATCGCAGACAGGACGCGGATGAGGCTGCTACCTTTACCGAGGATGACATCGTTCGCAAGAGTGACCTTAAGAAGGGCGATAAGCTTCATGATCTGACTGAGCTTAAAAACAAACCCCCAGCCGATCTTGTCGCTCTCGCGGATTCTATGGATCTTGAAAATCTGGCGCGAGCGCGCAAACAGGATATTATTTTCGCGATTCTTAAAGCCCATGCGCAGAATGGCGAAGACATCTATGGAGATGGTGTGCTTGAGATTCTCCAGGATGGATTCGGATTTCTCCGTTCAGCCGACAGTTCATATCTTGCTGGACCCGACGATATATATGTGTCGCCAAGTCAAATCCGGCGCTTCAATCTCCGCACTGGCGACAGTATCGGGGGTTTGATACGGCCACCGAAGGACAGTGAAAGATATTTTGCGCTGCTGAAGGTTGGCGAGATCAATCTAGACGAACCGGAGAGCGCGCGCAGCAAGGTCCTGTTCGAGAACCTCACGCCGTTATTTCCGACGGAGGCGTTGGTGCTGGAACAGGGCACCGGGAGTACCGCGGACCTAACATCAAGGATCATCGACATGGTTGCGCCGGTAGGCAAAGGGCAACGTGGATTGATCGTCTCCCCGCCCAAGGCCGGCAAAACCATGTTGCTGCAGAACATCGCTGCGTCTATTGCGGTCAACCAGCCCGAATGCGTGCTCATGGTGCTATTGATCGATGAACGCCCAGAGGAAGTTACCGAGATGGTGCGATCGGTCAGGGGCGAGGTCGTGTCGAGTACGTTCGATGAGCCGGCGAGTCGTCACGTTCAGGTTGCCGAAATGGTCATCGAGAAAGCTAAACGGTTGGTGGAGCACAAGCGCGATGTGATTATCCTGCTCGATTCGATCACGCGGCTTGCCAGGGCATACAACACCGTCGTTCCATCTTCCGGAAAGGTTCTTACCGGGGGTGTCGACGCGAATGCTCTACATCGTCCGAAACGATTTTTCGGTGCTGCTCGAAATATTGAAGAAGGTGGAAGCCTAACCATTCTTGCAACTGCTTTGATAGATACCGGTTCCAAAATGGATGACGTTATCTACGAGGAATTCAAGGGGACCGGCAATCTTGAAATTCACCTGGATCGTCGGATCTCAGAGAAGCGTGTTTTTCCGGCAATCAATATCAATCGTTCTGGAACCCGTAAAGAGGAATTATTGACCGATCCCGATGAACTCCAGAAAATATGGGTGCTAAGAAAAGTCCTGCATCCGATGGATGAATTGGCCGCAGTAGAATTCTTGCTAGGAAAGATGCAGGACACAAAAACGAACGCCGCTTTCTTCGAGGCAATGAAGCGCTGACAAGCTTCTACCGGGTGAAAGTTGGGTTATTCTTGTTCGCGTGCAACAGCCCTGTATCCGATGTCCTTCCGGTAATAGAGGCCGCGCCAACTAATCCTGCTGGCCAGTTCGTAGGCTTCCTGCTGAGCTTCCGTAACCGTGCTGCCAAGCGCCACAGCACACAGAACCCGGCCGCCACCGGTTACGATTGCATCGCCATTCCGAGCTGTTCCGGCGTGAAAAACCTTTAGATGTTCGGGCGAGCGTTCGGGGATCCCTTTGATGATATCCCCGATGCGAGACTTGCGTGGAGAACCGCCCGCCGTCATCACGATGCCTAGCGCGACTCGCGAGTCCCATTTGGCCTGGGTGTTTCCCAGACTCCCATCTAGCGCAGCCTCGATTAGCACAACTAGATCGGATTTCAGGCGGAACAGCAACGGCTGTGTCTCCGGGTCGCCCAGTCTGCAGTTGAATTCAAGAACTTTCGCCGTTCCGTCCGCGGCAATGATAAGTCCGGCATACAAGAAACCGATGTAAGGATTGCCATCCTTTTGCATCCCTTTCACGGTTGGCTGCATGATGTCAGCCACGATTCGTTTCGCCACAGCTTCGGTGATAACTGGTGCGGGTGAATAGGCGCCCATTCCGCCCGTGTTGGGGCCACTATCCCCATCGTCGCGTGCTTTGTGGTCTTGTGCGGTTGCCAACGGAAGCAGGTTGTGCCCATCAACCATCGCAATGAAGCTCGCCTCCTCGCCTTCGAGAAATTCCTCGATAACGACTTTTTCCCCCGCAGCCCCAAACGTGCCCTGCTGCAACATCTGCCGAATTGCTGATTCCGCTTGATCGGGATTCTGGGCAACGACAACTCCTTTGCCGGCTGCCAGGCCATCGGCCTTTATTACAATCGGTGTGCCAATTTGCTGCACGTAGTCCAGCGCTTTATCGACATCAGTGAAACTCTGGTACGCTGCCGTTGGAATACCATGGCGTTCCATGAACTCCTTGCTGTAGGTTTTGGATCCCTCGAGCCGCGCCGCGGCAGCGCTAGGCCCGAAACAGCGCAGATTGGCCGCCGCAAAACGGTCGACGATGCCGTTTACCAAGGGAACCTCCGGCCCAACGATGGTGAGATCTATTCCGATAGAACCGGCCAGTTCTAGCAGACCGTCAATATCCGTGGCGGCGATGTCGACGTTTTCCACGCCGGGTTCGGCCGCTGTGCCAGCATTTCCAGGAGCGACCAGTACTTCAGCTACCTGAGGGGACCGGGCCAGCGACCAGACCAGCGCATGCTCGCGACCCCCACCTCCAATCACGAGAATCTTCATATACTGTTGCTGTTAATGACGAAAATGACGCATTCCGGTGAACAACATCGCAATGTTGTGTTCGTTGGCCGCCGCAATGACTTCTTCGTCGCGAACCGAGCCACCGGGTTGGATAACGACTTCCACACCGTGCTTGGCACCAACGTCTAGCCCATCGCGAAAAGGAAAGAACGCATCCGATGCCATGGCTGCCCCGCGAAGCTCGAGCCCGGCTTCGGTAGCTTTAAGTGCGGCAACTTGGACACTCGTGACGCGGCTGGTCTGCCCCGCTCCAATACCCAAGGTTGCGCCGTCTTTACAATAAACAATCGCGTTGGACTTGACGAACTTAGCCACTTTCCATGCGAGCACAGCATCCGCTACTTCCTGGTCGGTTGGTTGGCGTTCGCTGACGACGGTTAATTTGGAACGGTTAACTGACCCAATGTCTTTGTCCTGCAGCAGCACCCCTCCAGTAATCTGTTGCACTTGCAGGCCAGAGGAGGAGGTCTGTGCGAGTTTCCCGGTCTCTAGGACGCGAATATTGGGTTTTCCCTGAAATGCTTCGACGGCGGAATCATCAAAGCTGGGAGCTATGATCACCTCGATAAACTGCTGATTGATCATGGACGCGGCGGTTTGACCGTCGACAGCGGTATTGAATGCAATAATGCCACCGAATGCCGACTGCGGATCGGTAGCATAGGCTTTTTCGTAGGCCTCCCGCGCCGTCACTGCTACGCCAACTCCGCAGGGATTAGCGTGTTTGACGATGACGCAGGCTGTTGGATCTAACGTTATTGCGCACTCTATGGCAGCATCTGCATCAGCGATGTTGTTGAACGACAATGGCTTGCCCTGAAGCTGTCGGGCCACAATGACAGCTCCTGCCCCGCCTGTTAGCGTGGTATAGATGCCGGCCCGCTGATGCGGGTTCTCTCCATAGCGCAAATCTGCGTGTCGGCGGAGGCCTAGGGGAAATTCTTCGGGCAGCGTTTTATCATTGTCGCTGGAACGCAGATAAGCCCAGATTGCCGCGTCATAACAGGCAGTGTGTGCAAATGCTTTCTTGGCGAGATCCAGGCGAATAACCGATGTCAGGTGACCGTCCCCACGTTTCAGCTCGCTGATAACGGTATCGTAATCCTGTGGGTCAACAACAACAGCGACGCATTCATGGTTTTTTGCCGCTGCGCGAATCATCGCCGATCCGCCAATGTCGATGCTTTCTATTGCATCAGCAAACGTGCAATCTGGTCGCGCGACCGTTTCTTCAAACGGATAAAGATTTACGATGAGCAACTCAATTGACTCAATTGAGTGCTTTTCCATAGAGTCTGCATCGGCTTCAGGGCGACCCAGTAACCCCCCATGAATTGCGGGATGGAGCGTTTTGATACGCCCGTCCATGATTTCCGGAAAGCCCGTGACCTCTGACACTTCTCGGACCGTAATACCGGCTGATCGTAAATGCGAAGCGGTCCCACCCGTCGAAATAATGTCGGCGCCGAAACCGACCAACGCCTGGGCGAATTCAGCAATGCCGGTTTTGTCGGAGACGCTGATGAGAGTTATAAAACGGTGACTCATGGACTAGTCAGTCTGTCGGGTGTATCAACATAGCCATGAGTCTGGCTAGGGCGCTAATGCTCTAATCCAGCAAGCGATATACTTTCAGCTTTTTGCGCAGAGTCGCCCGGTTGATACCAAGAATATTTGCCGCAAGAGTTTGATTTCCATGAGCATAATCCATCACCGTTGCGAACAGTGGGTGCTCGACCTCACCCAACACCAGGTCGTAGAGCTCGGCGGGTTTGTCGCCGTTCAAGTCCTTCAGATATGACCTCAACGCTTCCTCGGTGAGGCTTCTAAGTGGTCGGTTTCTGACCTGTACCGGAAAATCCTTTCGGTTGGCTTCGAGCTTAACGGATTTTTTTGTAGACGCTTTGGTTGTTCTCGTTTTTGACACTGATCGGGCACTCCCCCCACGCAAACACTTTTACTCAGCTATGCATTTCTGTTCGTCGTAGCGATCGAAAAACTCCTTGGTTAGACGTTTCTGTTCACTGACTGTTTCGACGCGTACAAAAAAATTGCGAAAACGTTCGGCCCGGTTTAAATATTGGCAATACCATGACAGATGTTTTCTCGCTATTCGGACGCCCCGGTTTTTTCCGTAAAGTTGGTACAGAGCGTCAAAATGCTCAAGAATGATATCACGTCGGGTTGTGATTGAGAGTGGTTTCGGCAAAACTTTTGTTTCCAGAAACTTGGATATCTGCTGAAAAATCCAGGGCCGACCCAGTGCGGCGCGACCAATCATGACACCGTCAGCTCCGGTTTGGTCCAAAATTCGCGCTGCTTCAATTGGTCCACTAATGTCACCATTGGCAAAAACCGGAATCGAAACAACGGATTTGATCGCCCGGATGGTTTCGTACTCTGCATTGCCGCGAAACATGCATGCTCGCGTTCGCCCGTGCACTGCGATGGATTGAATTCCGATTGATTCAGCAAGTTTCGCAATTTTCACACCGTTGCGATGTTCCGGATCCCAGCCGGTCCGCATCTTGAGGGTTACCGGTATCGCTACGGCATTGGTAACAGCCTCCAGTATTCGCTGTACAACGCTTTCATCCTTCAATAACGCAGATCCGGCCTGTTTACGGCACACTTTTTTTGCTGGACATCCCATGTTGATATCGATGACTTCGGCGCCGAGCCGAACAGCGGCTTGTGCCGCTG
>JAYZJE010000147.1:0-3089 GCA_036164895.1 Pseudomonadota bacterium | reverse complement strand
CCACGGGGCGACTACCAACTCATCGTCGAGCACATGGAAGAAGCCGGTGAGGGATTGCTGCGGAAGCGGTTCGAGCAATTGAAGGCGAAACTAGCCCAGGAAGGCCTGTTTGACGAGTCGCACAAACTGAGCCTGCCCGCCATTCCAAGCCAAATCGGAGTCATCACTTCACCGAGCGGTGCAGCAATCCGGGATATCCTGCACGTGCTCCGCCGTCGCTACCCGCCGGCGCCGATCGTGCTGTATCCGAGCCGAGTGCAGGGAACCGGTGCCAAAGAAGAAATCTCGGTTGCACTGAAGACCGCAGCGCAACGGGCTGAATGCGACGTGCTAATCCTGGCCAGGGGCGGAGGATCGCTGGAGGATTTGTGGGCTTTTAACGAGGAGTCGGTGGCGCGCAGTATCTATGCCTGCCCAATTCCAACGGTCACCGGCGTTGGGCACGAGATCGACTTTACCATTGCCGACCTCGTCGCTGATGTCCGCGCTCCGACGCCGTCCGGGGCAGCCGAGATCGCCGTACCGGATCGCAACGAATTGTTGCGCGAGTTGCAGATACAGGCCAACCGCGCCGGGGCAGCTGCACGCCGCATGCTGCTGGCTACCAGCGAAAGTCTGCGGCAGCTTGGGGGCCGCCTGACGCGCAGCCATCCTGGCACTGTCCTGCAGCGACTGACGCAACAGCTGGACGATCTGACCCAAAAGCTGATTGCTAAAGCCGGGCACAACCTGACGGCAATGAGCTGGGAAATCGGCATGCTGCGCCGGCGACTAACGGCAGCGTCACCGGTCGGGCAGGTACAGCGCCGGTCAGCTGACCTTGCAACGATGCAGATCAAATTAAACAACGCAATGCACCAGCACTTAGAAGCCGCGTCAAAGCGGCTTGCAGTCAGTGTCGCCGGCCTGCAGGCGGTCAGCCCCCTAGCAACGCTGCAAAGAGGCTACGCGGTGGTAAGTGACGCGAAAACTGGCGCAATCATTGGCAATGCTAGCACGATGAATAAGGGCGACCGGATCGATGTGCGATTAGCACACGGCAAATTGCATGCTATCGTCAAGAAAACACGATCGGATTAGACCGCCTTCGTCAGCCCGTTGCAAAAAACCTTTGTATCGTCGGTCTGAACCTATCCATGTCGACCAGAAAGGAATCGTGTCCGTGGATTGATTCCAGTTCCTGGTAATCGACCGCAACACCGGCATTCTTTAATTCATCAGCCAGATGACGTTGCTGTTCGGCCGGAAACAGGTAGTCAGACGTCACTCCAATGACCATGGCTCGCTCGGCATCCACCGTGGAGAGGCCTGCTGCGAGCGTCCCCCCGTGCTCAGCCACATCAAACAGATCCATCGCCCTCGACAAATACAGATAGCAATTGGCATCAAACTGGCCGGTAAATTTCCTGGCATGTGTCTCGAGATATGATTCGACCTCGAAATCCAGCGCAAACGGATTTCCCGATTGCCGTTCTTCTACGACACGTTCACGTGCAAAGCGTTGCTCCCACTCCAACGCCGAACGGTAAGTTATCATCCCGAGCTTGCGCGCCAACCGCATTCCGGTTACCGGGCCTTCGCCCAGCGGGTAGTTACCGTCGGCCCAAGCGGGGTCGCGGCGAATCATTTCCCGCTGTAGCGAACGCAGCGCGATCGCTAACGGTTTGGCACGCATTGCAGACGAAATCAACAGCAGGCTCCGTGTCAACCCACTGAACTGCATCGCAAATGCCAGAGCGGTCATGCCACCCATCGACGGGCCAACGACCGCGTTGAGATGGTCGATACCTAAATGATCCAGCAGGGCTTTGCCGGCGCTAGCCACATCTTCTAATGTCAATACCGGAAATGTCACTCGGTAGGGCTCCCCGGTCTTCGGATTTGTTGTGGCCGCTCCGGTCGAACCAAAACAACTTCCAAGTGAATTCATGCAAATAACAAAATAACTGTCCGTGTCGATAGGGCGGGATGGCCCAACCATTTCCTCCCACCATCCGGGTGCGGGATCCTCAGGTGATGAACTCGCGTGCGCTGACGGTGACAGCCCGGTGAAAATCAGCACTGCATTATCGCCTGACCGACTGAGTTCACCCCAAGTCTCATAGGCAATTGCAGGTCGCTCGAGTTCGCCTCCCCGGCGCATCCGAAAAATTCCAGAGTGTTCAAATATACGCCTTGCCGCGGCCATTGAATGATTCGCTCAACTGGTGTTGGGGCGCCATTATGCTTGAGCTTGGCGACGACGGTGGGTATCAGTTGGTTATATCTTCATAACAGGCCATTTGGCGGGATCTGCTCCCTCCTAGCGGTCGCGACGTTTTCGGTACGCTTTTAGACGTTGCCGACGACGCAGTTGTCTGGGAGTAAGGCTGTTACGCAGGCCGGCAAAAGGGTTCCGGCTGGTTTTGAACTGCAGCCGCACCGGTGTGCCGCGCAGCATAAACGCTTCGCGAAATCGTTTCGTCAAATAACGTCGGTAGCTGTCGGGTACCTTGTTTGTTTGGTTACCGTGAATAACAACTATCGGTGGGCGTTTACCGCCCTGATGTGCGTAACTGAGTTTGATTCGTCGCCCCTGCACCAGGGGCAGAGGATGCGCCGTAACGGCCATCTCCAATACCTCGGTAAGCAGCCGCGTGGACAGGTCTCGCGTTGCCGACTCTGCAGCTATTTTCGCGCTCTCCAGCATCTCGAAAATGCCGCTGCCGTCCAGTGCAGAGATAAAGTGATAGTCCACAAAATTTAAAAATGGCAGTTTGCGGTCGAGCTGATGGTGCACCTCGCTGCGTTGGCTTTCTGGCAAACCGTCCCATTTGTTGACGCCGATTGTCAGCGAACGCCCACGGTCCAGCACAAGACCAATCAACGAAACGTCCTGATCAGAAATGCTATCGAGGGCATCTAGCAATAAGATGACCGCATCGGAGCCCTCAACGGCCTGCAATGCTTTCACGACACTGAATTTCTCAATCGAACCCTTGACTCGGGAACGACGACGTATACCGGCCGTGTCGACGAGAACATAATGGTTTCCGGCTGACTCAAACGGAACGAATATACTGTCCCGAGTCGTGCCCGCTTCACCGAAT
>JAYZJE010000146.1:0-4258 GCA_036164895.1 Pseudomonadota bacterium | reverse complement strand
ACCGTTGACTTCAACATAATTGCCCTCGGCGTCCAGACCGGTGAGAGCGACCAGCTTTATTCTGACCTCTGTTTCCAAACTACCCTGCAACGTCTCGATCGCCGACAGTCTCGTATCGACGTTTTCGGATTCAAGTTCTGTTAAAGCCACGACTGCACGAATGGCATCTATGACTCGCTTATCCTTTTCGCGTTCCAGCATTTCACGCAATAGGGCGGAGGTCTCGGGAGTTGCATCGCGAAACATCTGTTCAACTGCAGCCAGGCGCAGTTTGGCGTCCGGATTTGTCAGCGACAAACGTGCGATGGCGCTTCGAATCGCGCTACGAAGCCGGTTGTTGACACTGATTTTCTTGACATCTCTTCGTCCCGCCGTGCCTAAATCGGATTCAGTAAGCACATCGGTCAGATGAAAGCCGGAATCGATACGCTCCACGATCACGATTGATTGCCCTTCCTTATGGTGGTACAGCCGGCCGTCGAGCATCGCCTGGAGCACGGCTGGGGCCCGTGGATCGCCCGACTGCTCGAGAAGATGAACGGCGTCCGTTTTGGATTGAAAATCACTAACCGTCAGTTCGTCGAGAAGATCGGCGAACGAGGTGCCAATTTCGTCGTCGCTCTGGGCGGGAAAACAAATGAATCCAAGCAAAACAGCGGCCATTAAGACCGGTGCGAGCTTCGGAGACAGCCTGTTATTTGATGTTTTTCCACCGAGTCGCATCAGGTTTGAAGTCTCGATTTTGCGTCACTCACCGGTGCAAGACCATTGATACGGGAAATGGGCGGCAAACACTTTGCCGCCATTTGACTCGGATCTAGCGGCCAATTATTCGTATTTTTGGCCTGAGCATTTCTCGGTCTTGGTATTGAAGTTCCCGCAACTGACAGGCGATTGCCAATCGGCAATGATGTCGCGACTGCCCGGCAGGTGATCCGACCAAGCATCGCCAACGACGGTGCCCGATGTCTCCCAAACGACCTCGAATTGTCCATCATCCTGAATCTCACCAATCAGCACCGGTTTTGAGAGATGATGATTTGCGTGCATCTCAGCGACACCACCCGACAGGTTCGGATAGGTCAGGCCGATCATCGCCGCTGCTACCGCGTCGGTATCCGTTGTGCCGGCCGTCTCGACAGCCTGCACCCACATGTTGAATCCGATGTAATGAGCTTCCATCGGATCATTGGTCACGCGTTCATCAGAACCGATAAATTGTTGCCATGTATCAATAAATTGCTCGTTTTCATCACTATCGACACTCATGAAGTAGTTCCATGCCGCCAAGTGCCCAACCAATGGACCAGTATCGAAGCCGGACAGTTCCTCCTCGCCAACTGAAAACGCCACGACTGGAATATCCTCGGCGGATACGCCCCGATTGCCGAGTTCCTTATAGAAAGGCACGTTTGCATCACCGTTGATAGTTGAGACGACTGCGGTCTGCTTACCCTGCGAGCCAAATGTCTTGATATCGGCAACAATGCTCTGCCAGTCGGAGTAACCAAATGGCGTGTAATTGATCATGATGTCTTCGCTCTCGACCCCCTTCTGCGAAAGATAAGCCTCCAAAATCTTGTTGGTCGTGCGCGGATAAACATAATCGGTGCCGGCCAATACCCAGCGTTCTACACCGATTTCATTCATCAGGTAATCGACCGCTGGGATCGCCTGCTGGTTTGGCGCCGCTCCCGTATAAAAAACGTTTTTCGACGACTCCTCACCTTCGTACTGCACCGGATAGAACAGCAAGCCGTTCAACTCTTCGAAAACTGGTAACACCGATTTACGCGACACCGATGTCCAGCATCCGAAAACAACATCCACTTTCTCATTTTCGATCAACTCGCGTGCCTTCTCGGCAAACAAGGGCCAATCCGAAGCAGGATCGACAACCACGGCCTCGAGTTTTCTGCCAAGCACACCACCCTTTTTATTCTGCTCATCAACGAGCATGAGCACCGTGTCCTTTAGTGTTGTCTCACTGATTGCCATCGTGCCGGATAGTGAATGGAGGACGCCGACCTTGATCGTGTCTTCAGCCCAGACAGCGTTTACGGACACCAATAATGCGGAAATCACGGCTGTGAAAATTGTAGTGAGTTGTTTTTTAAGCATTTTCTTTACCTTTAGGTTTTGAATGGTTGTAAGCGCAATGATATCTGCACATCAAAGTTGTAGTTGAACAGCTATATTGATCGCATCAACCTCGGCGCCGGCTGCTGTCGGCGCGTAGTTCAGCCCTTTAGTGGCAATATCACCGTGCTGATAGAACATCGAAACGCGAGCGTTATGGCCGTCGATAATGTAATTCACCCCAGCTTCGAATCCGTCGCGGCTTGCACTCCTATTAGGATTAATATCGGTGTATCGCAGGTAGGGTTGAAACTTCCCAACGCCAATAACATTGGGAAACATGTACAAACCGACAATCGAAAAGGAGTCACCGTCGAACATACAGAAACAACCGCTACCGTCTGTGAAAGCCGCGACCGAGTAGTCGGAATTAAAATTTTTATATTCACCATTAAGCGTTGCAACCGCGTTGTTTGCGAGTACCTTCTCAAACAATAAATCAAAACTGATACCAAAAAAGTCACCCGGATTCAGGAATGAACCGCTGCCATCCTCTTGGTGCTGCATCGCTACGGCGAGGGTTAGAATATCGCCGCCGTTACCGTAGTAGGTACCGCTCGTGTAGTACCCCGGGTTCTTTTCAACGCTTAAGAAGTTGTACGCAATGCGGCCCGCAAAGAGCAGGTTGTCGTCTTGATTCGGGCCAGTTCCAGCGGCAGATTCGAGGCCGTTAAAAGCACCAAAAACGTACTGCAGTGCGCCTTCAGGCCCGATTGCACCCCACAGATTGACACCATAGTCACGCGCATACACACCGGCCCCTCCAGTGCCAAAATCGACACTGAAATCCGAGGAATAAAAAGGCGTTTTAAATGCATCATAGGTTGTTGAATAATACGGCCCATTAAGTTCCTGGCGTTCTGCCGGGACCAGTAAGCGTCCAGCCCAGATATTAAATTGTGGGCTGAACTCGAATTTTGCGATAGCGTCAAGTACAACGAACTCTTCCAACGTGCTGTTGCCGCAAAATACGCACTCCGTATTGAGTTCAAACTTTATGTACTTATGAATCTGGCCGTTGAGATAAATCCGCGCACTATCGAGGTTGAAATCGCTTGACCATGAGTCGTTGTTAGCGCCGGCCGCATCTTCAACCGCCGTGAAGCTGGTACGCAACCCTGCACCGACACTAAGCCACTTGGTGTCATCAATCTCAATTTTTGCGGCTGCATGACTAGCGGTTCCACTCACGAATAACGCAAGGGCAATGAAGATCATTGGTATTGATTCTGAAATCGTTTTCATATTAATTAGGATCCTAGTTTGTCGGTTCATTAGGGCAAATGCAGTGATATCAGTAAGTCTAGGCTGCACGAATCGTGCCAAGTTCCTAAGTCCTTCATTTGCTAGAGCTTCAAGGGATTGACGGACCGGCTGCGAAGGCGGACAGTGCACTATGCTGGTGCGATAGCAGGCATGATTGCACCTTTTTTGGGCTAACTCGATTCGAAGTACAAGATCCAGCACCGACTGACATTCGATCCTTTGCCCATCCTGTAGCAGGGGTTAGGGGTAAGTGGCGACTAATGCAGTAGGCTGGACTAGCCTGAATGCCGGGGCACGAGAATTACGGAGGAGGACAAAATGACGGCGACATACCAAGTGCATTTGTTTTGCGACGAGTGCGGTGAAACGCATCCCTTTCCGACAACAATTTCATTGGACGACGGGCCAGCAAATAAAGCGTCCATTGGCGACACATATAGAGACAGAAATTTGCCGCCCAACATAACCGAAATGCTGAGTAACCCCATCTACTGTCCAACCACCGCGCGGAGAACATTCCAACCTGACAATGATCAAGTCTTTTTAGTCCCGATTGAGGGTTAGTCACAGTTCATCACCCTCGGGGGTTACACCACAAATTTGATTTTAGACGATTTATAAGGTGTTGGAAGTGGCGCGCCCGAAGGGATTCGAACCCCTGACCTTTCGCTCCGGAGGCGAACGCTCTATCCAGCTGAGCTACGGGCGCGGTTTGGTTTTCGTCAATGTCTGAGTTGTCAAATCTCCAATGGAGCAAATCATACCGCCCAACGTACTAGGGTTTTTTTGTACACCTTGTGCCCAGGTGCCAACGTTGGCGAGTTGCATCGCCGGGGTAATAGCCAACAACCTA
>JAYZJE010000145.1:0-3905 GCA_036164895.1 Pseudomonadota bacterium | reverse complement strand
GGTCTGGTGGGCGACCTGTTCGAAATCATTCCCGAGCTAGAAAAACACCTCGGCTAAGGTCCGAGCACACCACTCCGCTCAAAGGCCACTCATTCTCGCAACCGGCTCGAGCAAAGGAAAAAAGCTGCTGAGCGCTTCGACATCAGGGCTACCCGGTTTCGCCGTGCCAAGGTAGGCTTCCCACACCAACCCCACCCAGATCGCTATCACCCAAGGGCGCACACGACCAAGACTTGCAATCATCGCTTGATTATCGGCATCCGTCACCTGATCCTGGACGATCTTGTGAAATGTCAGAGTGAAAGGTTTCAGCCGCATCCGGATCATGATTCCACAAAAAACCAACGCCGCGAAAACCAGCAGTTTGCCCGCGACCCACGGAGCCGGATTGAGCCTTCCAGTCGACCAGGAATACCCCACCGATGCGATGATCCCGAATACGACCACCCAGCGAAACCAGAAATCGATTTTCGTCAGCTTTTTCGCGGCCTCAGTACCTCCACGAAAATGCAAGAACAACACCATCGACAGCCAGACAGGTCCGAGCAGTATGATCCCGGCCATCTGCCAAGGCGGATGCACGAGCCCTACCGCTTCGGACAGGACACCCCCGACGGTCAGCATCAAGCTCATACAAATGCGCGGGACCAAGTCAAGATTGAACATGATTTTTGCTGCGACCAGCCGTGTTTCGCGACTTAATTCCGGTCGAATTAAAAATCCGCTGGAATAGAACACGCCGAGATCACCACCGAGCCAGTAAACGAACAGCAGCACATGAATCATCAGAACCAGCTGATAGACAAGCCCCTGGGCCTGCATTACTTCCGCAATTGTTTCCACAGTCTGTTGCTCCTCCCCCCCCTTCCGGGCACTAACTGCCGAGCTGCTCCAATGCCGTTTCGGCGTTGCTGACCTTGAACTCCCCGGGTGCCTCGATATTAACCAGCGAAGCGACGCCGTCATCAACGATAATCGAGAACCGCTGACCGCGCTGCCCCATCCCAAAACCAGTTGCGTCCAATTCCAGCCCAAGCGCGCGTGCATAGTCGCCGTTACCGTCCGCGAGCATTAACACCTTATTGCCGACATTTCGGTCCCTGCCCCAGGCACTCATGACGAACAGGTCGTTGACGGCCATACAGGCAATCGTGTCAACACCTTTTCCTTGTAGTGCATCGGCCTGGTCTACGAAGCCGGGAAGGTGGTTCAATGAGCAGGTCGGTGTAAACGCGCCTGGAACTGAAAACAACACGACCTTCTTGCCGGAAAATAGATCCTCCGTTGATAAAGAGCCAGGGCCGTCGTCCGTCATGGTGCTGAAATTACCGTCGGGCATTTTGTCTCCGGCTTGGATGGTCATCAGGTTTCTCCTTATTGATTATTTGCCAGTCAGGCTGAAGCAGCGGCTAGGGGCGCATTGTAACCTCGATCGAACGCTCTGACGTAGTGCTTGCTGCTATCTACCCCGGGGAGCACCTCAGTCCAACAAAAACAATGATAGCTGCGGCAGGAACGACACCAACAGCAGGCCGACCACCATCATGGCCAAGAATGGCAAAACCGCACGACAGATCGTCCAGAATTCCTCCTTGAACACGGTCATTGCCACGATGATGTTCAGGCCCAGTGGCGGGGTCAAGTAACCCATTTCCAGATTGACAACCATGATGATTCCGAAGTGGACAGCATTAATGCCCTGTTCGGCGGCGATCGGCTGCAACATCGGCGCCAGGATCAGGATCGCGGAACCGATATCCATCAGGCAGCCGGTCAGCAACAGGAACAGGTTTGTGCCCAGAAGAAATGTTGTCGAATCGGCAATCAGCCCGCTCAGCCACAGCACCAGTTGCTCGGGGACCTGCTGGTAAGTCAAAAAAACGTTGAGGCTCAACGCCATCATCAGAACCGGAAACAATGCGCCGAGCAGTTGCGAGGTCTGTGCCACGACTTCATACAACCCCGACCAATCGAGTTCCCGATGAATCAGCATTTCGACGACTATGGCGTATACGACCGCAACCGCTGCAGACTCGGTCGGCGTAAAATAGCCAGTGTAGATCCCACCAAGGATGATTACCGGCATCAGCAGTGCCCAGATCCCGTTTCGAAACGCAGCAATCAATTCGCTCGTCTGCCATCGCTCACGCGGTTGTCGACGATTCCTGACCACCGCGTAAACCGCCATCATCGTGGTCAGCAAAATTGCTGGCCCTACTCCCGCAATGAACAAGTCGGCAATCGACGTTTGAGTCATGATGCCGTATAGAATCAGTGGAATACTCGGCGGCACAATGATACCGAGCGTACCCGCAGCGGTCAGTGCCCCCAGCGCAAACGCTTTCGGATAGCCGGCCTGCAGCAGTGCCGGATACATGACGGCTCCAACAGCCAGCAGCGTAACCGTTCCCGAACCGGTAACCGCTGCAAAAACCGCACAGGAAAGTACCGTTGCGATCGCCAGCCCCCCGGGGACCGGCGCCGTGACAGCACGCATCAGCCGAATGAGGCGAACTGCTATGCCCCCCCGCGCCATGATATTGCCGGCAAGAATGTACAGGGGTATCGACAGCAGCACTTCCTTGTTAGCGGCGTCCCACGCGTCGATGACAATGTTCGCTAGCACGCCATCGCCGAATACCAGATAAGCGTAAGCGGCAACGCTGCCCAGCACGACGAACAGGTTCTGCCTCAGAAGCAACAAAACCAGCACCAGCAGCACAAGCCCAAGCGCAGCCATCAACTGCTACCGGATTGTTTGTCGGCCGGCCGTTGTTGCGGATGCAGCGCATAAATAGCATGGCGCACTGCCGCCACGGCAAAGGCCGTCGGGATGACCGCCTGAAACGGCCAGACAACCACGCGTAGCACCACCGAACGTTCCTGCATGCTGTAGGTCTCGGTCACGACCTGGAAAGCGACTACGGCAAAGGCCAGACAGAAGAGCGCCATTGAGGCTTCCTGTAGGCGACCGAGCGCAGCGTTCCAGCTGGCTGGCAGCCACCCATCCGCAAATCGCGGCCGCAAGTGCTGACCGTTGGCCGAAGCGAGGCCGAACCCTGCCATCACGATAAATATGTTCGCGTATACGCCCACCTGGCGAGCCCAGTGCATGCCGGACCCCGTCAGTTCCCGGCTAACCACGTCCCCAAAAATAACGGTAATCAGCAATGCAAAGGCGACGAAACTGATCCACTTTTCAGCTTTAACCAAGCGCTTCAGGGTGGTTTGAGCAAGCAACGTATGCATATCAGGGGCTGCCAACCGTTGCCGTCGTCGCTACCGGAAGTTGGCGAACCTGCGGTATGAACAGGTTAATCATCGCAGCCGACAAGATGTGCATAACGGCGACGGCGGCAAAAACCGGTTGATAAGAAAAGTGATCGATGGTCCAACCAACGACGATGCTGAACATCGCCCCACCAATACTGCCGATTGCGCCAAACAGGCCCCAAACGGTGCCCACGTCGCGTGCGGGGAAAAGATCGGCCGGCAACGTGAACAGACTGGAGGCCTTAAACTGCATTGCGAACATTGCGACCGCAATCAGTGCGATCGCTGTTCCAGCGCTGTCGGCGGTCACGGCTGGTAAAGCCACCGGCACAAGCAATGCTCCGATCCAGATCACGATCTTACGGGATCGATCCAGGCTCACGCCGTCGCGAATCAGCCGCTGGCCCAACCAGCCGCCGGCCAGGGCCCCGAAATCGAGTGCCAAAAACGGTATCCACGCAAACAGCGCGATATCCATGATGTTAAAACCCCGCTCGGAGGAGAGTTACAGCGGCAACCAGAACACGAAAAAATAAAACGCCCCGTCGCCGATGAACCGGCTCAGCATCAGTCCCCAGATTTCACGGTAACGCAGTGCCCAGTACCATGGCCGTTTGTCCGGGTGCGGGCTC
>JAYZJE010000144.1:0-3678 GCA_036164895.1 Pseudomonadota bacterium | reverse complement strand
CTGCAGCACTCCACCGAGCTCGCTGACTTGCTAGGGACTGAGGCGATTGAATTAGCGCGCGAAACGACGGATACATAAAAATGAGCGACCAAAAAAAGGCCAGTAAAGCAACTAAAAGCGTCGAAGGAAAAACGCTTGGAGGCAACGGCACGGGAACGGACGAGAAGCAGTTCCTGTTACAGCAGTTATATATAAAGGACCTTTCGTACGAAGCGCCCAATGTCCCGGACGTGTTCAATGAACAGAAGGTGTACACCGACACACATATGTATATCAAGATCTCGCATCGCCAATTGGGCAGTGAGACCTACGAGGTGGTGTTGCATCTGAGCATTCACGCTAAAAATGCAGAACAATCGGTGTTTCTGGTGGAACTCGAACAAGCCGGAATATTTCTAATCAAGGGCTACGCGGAAAGCGACACCAAGGGTCTACTAGCCACCTACTGCCCGGCGGCACTGTTTCCGTACGCTAGGGAGGCTATTTCTTCGGCGGTAGGCCGCGGCGGATTTCCGCCGTTGATGTTGCAGCCAATAAATTTCGACGTGCTCTACGCGCAAGCGGCCGAAACCAAGCAAACCGACTAATCGAGCGCCTATACCATTTATACCGGGTGAAAACGGCAAACAAAGCTTCTTCTATAGCGGTACTCGGGGCTGGGTCCTGGGGCACCGCGCTCGCAATTCAACTGGGGCGCGCCGGCCAGCAACCGACAATCTGGGGTATCGAAACAGACGTTATGGAGGAAATGTCCTCGGCTCGCCGCAATAGCCGCTACCTGCCGAATATTGAGCTTCCCGATGCGGTGCGGGTTTGCGAAAACCTGCACGAGATACTGGCAACCCATAGTGACTTCCTGCTATGCGTACCCAGCCATGCATTTCGCGAGGTGCTCGAACGCATGCGTAATGATCTTTCCCAAAATGCGCGGGTTGCCTGGGCCACCAAAGGGTTCGAGGTAAGCACCGGCATGTTACCCCACGAAGTGGCACGGTCGGTGCTCGGCGATCGACTTCCGCTCGCGGTGCTATCCGGTCCCACGTTCGCCAGCGAAGTCGGCAAGGGATTGCCGACCGCAATGACCATCGCTGCTACCGATACTGCATATGCCGAACAACTCTCCCAGCAGCTTTCGGACCGTACTTTCCGGGCCTACACCTCTGACGATTTGATCGGGGTCGAGGTCGGCGGCGCCGTGAAGAACGTGCTCGCAATCGCCACCGGCATTTCCGATGGATTGGGTTTTGGCGCCAACACCCGGGTTGCGTTGATTACCCGCGGCCTCGCTGAAATGACACGACTGGGGCTGGCCCTAGGCGCATCAGCTGATACATTTATGGGACTGTCCGGCATGGGCGACCTGGTTCTGACCTGCACCGATAATCAGTCGCGAAACCGGCGCCTAGGTTTGGCGCTAGCCGATGGTAAAAGCGTTGCTGCAGCAAGCAAGGAAATTCAACAAGTGGTCGAAGGCATCAATGCGGCACGGTCCGTAAGTGAAGTCGCGGCACGTGAAAATGTCGAAATGCCAATCTGTCAACAAGTCTACCTAACACTTTACGAAAATTCCCCGCCTGACGAAGCCGGAAGGAATCTGATGGGACGCGCACTGAAATCCGAACGCTGATTGCTCACCGTACCCATATTCGCTCCGAAACCAAACCGCATGCGTATTGCTGCGGGGATCGTCAAAATCGACATTTCTACAGCAACAGTCGAAGCATTGCGCCGCGGTCTCACCACGCTCAGCTGACAGGCTTCAGTGCTGCGCTAATGAGCTGTTCGCGTTGCCCCCCCCTGCGCCTGTCTCTAACTTTTCCTGGTTCCGCTGATACCGTGGCTTATTGTCCGCCGTCGAAATCCAGCTGGCGCCAAGCTTCATAGAGCACGACAGCCACCGCATTTGACAGGTTTAGACTGCGGTTACCAGAACGCATCGGAATTCGCAGGATACGGTCAGCAAGCATGCCAGCGAGCAAATCCGCCGGCAGGCCGCGCGTTTCCGGGCCAAACAGGAACGCGTCGTGCGGCCGATACGCGTTTTCCGTATAGCTAACCACCCCGCGCGTCGAACAGGCAAATACCCTACCCCCGGGCAGCTGATCCAGGCACTGATCCAGCGACGCATACTGCCCAACGCTGGCCCACTCACGGTAATCGAGACCTGCCCGGCGCAGGCGCCGATCGTCCATCTCAAAACCTAACGGTCCGACCAGCTGCAGCCTTGTGCCAGTATTCGCGCAAACGCGTATGATATTGCCAGTATTCGGCGGTATTTCCGGCTGATAAAGAATCAGGTCAAACATCAATGACGGCTCACCCGGGATGCGAAAACGGCAGTCTCTCGATTAACTTCTGCGGCATACGGTTCAGCTCTCCGATCGTGCTGCTGTCCGGTTGTGCCGGATTCGGTGAAGAATACACTCGGGTCAACGGCTTTTCGAACCGCGATGCTGGCGCAATCGTACTCAAGGGTACAACGCTGGAACCACAGCTTGGCAATCCACCGCATCGCGTCTGGGAAACGCCGATGGGGATGTTAAACGCTATTGGCTTACAGAATCCTGGCGTCGACGCAGTCATAGCCGATATCCTCCCTAAACTCGATTTCTCCGAAACGCGGTTTATTGCCAATGTTTGCGGTTCGACCATCGATGATTACGCCGAGCTAACGCGACGCTTCGATGATTCTCCTATTGATGCAATCGAAATCAATATCTCCTGTCCAAACATTAAAGAGGGCGGTATATCATTCGGCAATTACCCGGAAATGTCTGCGCGGGTTGTCGCCGCCTGCCGTAAAGCGACGGCCAAGCCCATCATCGCAAAGCTGTCCCCGAACCAGACCGACATTCAAGAAAATGCGCGCCAGTGCATCGAAGCCGGGGCTGATGCACTTGCCGTCATCAACACTATCATGGGCATGGCAATAGATACCGAGACGCGTCGACCAATCATCGGCAATGTGCAGGGCGGACTGTCAGGACCAGCAATAAGGCCGATCGCGTTGCTGAAAGTTAAACAGGTCTACGAAGTAGCCTCAAAGCACGGCATCCCCATTATCGGGCAGGGCGGTATAACTACGGCAAACGACGCTCTCGAATTCATCATTGCTGGATCGACCACCATCGGCATCGGTACGGCGCTGTTCTACGACCCGTCAGTGTGCAAAACCATCAATGCGGGTATTCTGGAATATCTGGACAGACACGGGTTGACAGCGCTCAATAAACTGATCGGCAGCTTGGAACTGGACGAAGACATGCAGGACAGCGCCGTCTCCGGATAAATTGACCGATTTAGTGGCCGCTTGGTTGACTTAAGCCCCAATTCACCCCTTAACCCGTATCAATAAAGATGTGTGAGATCGACTGATGACTCAAAGCTTGGACAAGCCTCCGGAAATGCAAATTGACAGCGATAAGAGCTATAGCTGCACGCTGGAGACGAGTAAAGGCACGATTGATCTTAAACTATACCCAGAACACGCCCCGAAAACGGTTAATAACTTTGTGTTCTTAGCTCGTTCGGGCTTCTACGATGCCATCAGCTTTCATCGCGTCATTCCGAATTTTATGATCCAGGGCGGCGATCCTACCGGCAGTGGCTCAGGTGGCCCTGGTTACCGATTCGACGATGAACTTGCTGAGAACCCACTGACCCACGAATCCGGCTCGC
>JAYZJE010000143.1:0-4493 GCA_036164895.1 Pseudomonadota bacterium | reverse complement strand
ATTGCCCAACTCGTCATGCAAAACGCCGGCCACCATCGATGCATCTTCCGCAGTATAGGTCTCCTCAGTATCCAGTCGCAGCAGCTGCTGGTTGCGGCTCAATACACGGCGCTTCGTGATCGTCGGCCGATCACCTGACTCGACCAGTACCGGTTTAACGTGCTGCAACTCGAGCAGTTCACGCAAGGCCGTCGCATTGGCATCTTTACCAACGATACCGGTCACCGTAGTAATCGCACCGAGGCTGGAGAGGTTCATGGCAACATTTGCAGCGCCGCCAGCACGCGACTGCGTCTCGGCCACGTGCACGACCGGCACCGGCGCTTCCGGGGAGATTCGCGACGTCGGCCCAAAGGAGTACTGATCGAGCATTAAATCGCCCGCCACCAGAATACGGACCGCTGAAAAGTCAGGAACAGTCAGACTCATGGCTTGAAAAACTGCCTGTGATGCAGCCGAGGATGTTAGCACATGCGGTGGAAAGCGAAGACGGGCGGTAGTTAAAACCAGCGACCAGGACAATTGAACGCTGGAAAGCCTAACTGCACAGCAGTTTGACTGCGCTTCTAAGTTTAAGCTTTTTTTATAACGGTAGCGCTGGGAGTTTGGAACGCTACGGTGAAACCTTTAAAGCCATTGAGGAAGAAAGGCTTTGTCGGCACAAACTTACCAATGAGTTTTCCAACCTTGCCTTAGAGTGATGTATTGAATAAGTCACGCTCCGGTGAATAAACAACCTAGACGCTATCGTATTTTGGGCAAAGTCGTTAATAAAGTTCTTGTGGGTCACAATAATTATGCTTGCCGCCTCACCGCTTAGCTTTGCACCTTTTGTATTTAATTTACCGAATTTTATTAAATAGAAAATCAATACCCGCCAAACCATTCTCGAACAGCAACCAAACAATGGGTATAGGCGGATTGTTGATTCAGTCGATTGTGGATTTCAATTTATTGCTTTAGGCCAACGTGACGCTGTTTATATTGCTTATAGCACTGGGCTCGATTGCCCATTGCCTAGACCCACTGGCCGCCTGGAACGATCGCCGGTGCCTCAAATACCCCTCCCGGCAATCAGCGCCCAGACCACCTTCCTGATCCGCCCTCTTAAGGCGCCGATTTTCGCGCCTTAGGATTATCGGAAAACCCGACAAATACGTCCGCTTGGGCAGTGTGGGGCTGTCCGAAACCCAGTGCGACGAATTGCGATAGGCGATCTAGCTGCCTTTTAAAAACAGTTATCCGCACTTCGAGTCCCCACAAGACAGGCAGGTCATACAACCGTCCATCATGACGACAGCGACCGTGTTGCAGTGCAAGCACAGCTGCGCGCCTTCGGGATACTCGCTTTGGGCAAACGCATCCAGCTGTTTCTGTTGTTCTTCGTATGCCCGCCGCTTGACATCGACCAACTGTTGCTGGTGCTTATCCAGCGCCACCGGCGGCAGCATACCGATGTACTGCAAGTGCTTCTCAACGATGTGCCCAAGCTCGGCGATGATCGACGGCATGTACTTACCGCCCGGCTGCCAGTAGCCACCCCGCGGGTCAAACACGGCCTTCAACTCGTCAACCAGAAACGTCACATCACCGCCTTTGCGGAACACGGACGACATAATGCGCGTCAGCGCAACAATCCACTGGTAGTGATCCAGATTTTTGGAATTGATAAAGATCTCAAACGGCCGCTGGGTTTCGTGCTCGGTGCCCAGGTTCAGCACGATGTCATTGATCGTCACGTACATCGCATGGTCCGACACCGGTGTTTTGACCTTGTAGGTTGAGCCGCGCAGCATCTCGGGCCGATCCAGTTTCTCGTGCATACGGACAACCTTGCCGTCCGTGCTGGATTCCCGCTGCGACGCAGCTGCTTTTGAGTCCACGTCGTCCGCGTCTTTTGTGACCTCGTCGTCGAGCCGCCCTACCCGGGAACTCACGATTTTCTTGTCGATCTTGATCTTCGCCATGGCTGCACTTCTTTGTTTGACGGCCGCCCGTCAAAATTTTCCGTAGTAGCCCTCTTTCAATGCGTCAAACAAATTCGCGGCCGAATGCACTTCACCGTCGTATTCAATCTCTTCGTCTCCTGCCACAGAGACTTGTGTACCGTCTTCGAGGACGAACGTATATAAGGTAGACTTCAAATCCTTTTCCGTGACCAGCACACCTTGGAATGCCTCCGGGTTGAACCGAAACGTCGTGCAGCCTTTTAGCCCTTTTTCATAGGCATACATATAAATATCCTTGAAATCCTCATACGGGAATTCGGTCGGGACGTTAGCCGTTTTCGAGATCGACGAATCGATCCATTTTTGCGCGGCCGCCTGGATGTCGACATGCTCCCTGGGCTTTACGTCCTCGGCCGTTGTGAAATATTCCGGTAACTGCTCGTCGGGATTATCCGACCCCGGCATCGCCCGTGGATTGACCAGCTGCCGGTAGGCCAGCAGCTCGAATGAAAACACATCAACCTTTTCCTTGGCTTTTCGCCCCTCGCGAATCACATTACGGAAATAATGCTGGGCAAAGCTGGGTTCGATGCCGTTGCTGGCATTGTTCGCCAGTGACAATGAGATGGTGCCGGTCGGCGCAATCGAACTGTGATGCGTGAAACGCGCGCCCTCCTCGATCAATGCGTCGACCAGTTTCGGCTCAACGTCCGCTAAACGCTGCATGTAGCGGCTATAGCGCCCAAGCAAAACCCGCCCGGGCACCGTGTCGCCGGGCTGGAAACCGTCGACAGCCATCTCCGGACGACTGCGAAGCATTCGCGCGGTTACGGCAAACTCTTCGTTCATGATCGGCGCCGGCCCTTTTTCCCGGGACAGATCTAGCGCTGCCTCCCAGCCGGCGACCGCCAACTCACGGGCAACGGATTCGGTGAACTCAACCGACTCCACAGAGCCGTATTGCATGCGCAACATACTCAGTGTCGAGCCAAGCCCGAGAAAGCCCATGCCGTGCCGGCGCTTGCGCAGAATTTCGTCGCGCTGGCTGCCCAGCGGCAACCCGTTGATCTCAACGACGTTGTCCAGCATGCGCGTAAACACTTTGACGACCCTGCGGAAGTCCTCCCAGTCAAACTGGGCTTCGTCCGAAAACGGATCGATGACAAACCGGGTCAGGTTGACCGAGCCCAGCAGGCAGGAACCGTAGGGCGGCAGTGGCTGTTCACCGCACGGATTGGTCGCGCGAATATTTTCGTCGAACCAGTTGTTGTTCATGTCGTTGACGCGATCGATCAACACGAAGCCCGGCTCAGAAAAATCATACGTGGAACTCATGATGACGTCCCACAGTCGCCGCGCCGGAAGCTTTTTATAGACTTTACAGGCCACCCGGCCGTCATCGTCGGTCAGATAGCCCTCGGTGATCGGCCAGTCGCGCCAGATGACCTGCTCGGGATTTTCCAGACTGATGTTGTCGGACTCGATCGTCCGCCGGTCCAACGGAAAGGACACGACCCAGTCCTCGCCGTTCTGCACCGCCCGTATAAATTCGTCCGTGATCAGCAGCGACAGGTTGAATTGCCGCAACCGGCCATTTTCGCGCTTGACGCGGACGAAATCCATGACGTCAGGGTGGCTGACATCGAAGGTGCCCATTTGCGCGCCGCGGCGGCCGCCGGCCGACGACACCGTGAAACACATTTTGTCGTAGATATCCATGAACGACAGTGGTCCCGACGTATAAGCACCAGCACCGGACACGTAGGCGCCTTTCGGGCGCAGTGTCGAAAACTCGTAGCCGATCCCGCAACCAGCCTTCAGCGTCAAACCAGCCTCGTGGACTTTGCCGAGAATGTCGTGCATGGAATCGCCGATGCTGCCGGACACGGTGCAGTTGATTGTCGACGTCGCCGGTTTGTGCTCAAACGCGCCGGCATTGGAAATGATGCGGCCAGCCGGAATAGCGCCTTGGCGCAGCGCCCAGAAAAATGACTCGAACCATTGCTCACGAACGGCTTCGGCTTCTACGTCCGACAGCGCCTTGGCGACCCGCCGGAAGGTGTCGTCCATGGTTTCATCGATGATGGCGCCGGTTTTCGATTTCAGTCGATACTTCGTATCCCAGATGTCGACCGATGCTCCCTGGAAAGGGATCGCCGGCGTGACGGCAGGTTCCCTCTGCGCTGCCGTTTTCATTGTTTGATCCACCCCCCAATAAACTGGCCCTAACCTGACAGCGTGACGCTGTTCCCCTCAACCCCGGCCACGAATCCCGACCTAGCCAGTAAAACTGCGCGCAATTCCTGGTTTTGCGGCTGCCTGGCTCACTACCAAACCCGTTTACAGACGACCTAATTCCAGTCGGAGCCCCCTAATCCATCACAAAAATCCGCCAAATGAACGGACACAAGATGTTGTACCGACGAGCGCGTAGATTATGTCTCAAAGCGGGTTCTGTCAAGACTTCCTTTGCTCCGACTTATAATTGTAATTGTATAAAAAACAATAACTTAAGTTTTTTTCATAAATTTAAACTCGAAAAAA
>JAYZJE010000142.1:0-3110 GCA_036164895.1 Pseudomonadota bacterium | reverse complement strand
GTTGAATCCTTTGTGCATCGGAAGGATTGATGTGACCTGCTGCAGCTGGATCAACCCGGCATAACTCGTCATGCAACGCGGGCCAGCCTTTGTCAGCCGCTTCACGGTCAATCTCGGCGCGTAGGCCCGGATCAGCGTTAGGCAGCGGCGCGAGACCGGCTTGCAACGCATGAAAATAGAGCATGGTGCCGCCCACGAGCAGCGGAGTCTGGCCGGTGGCAGTGATTTCATCCATTGCAGCGCGCGCATCCCGCCGAAAATCACCGGCCGAATAAGTCTCCCACGGATCTCGAATATCGATCAGCCGATGCGGCGCTTGCGCTAGAATCGCCGCCGCCGGTTTGGCCGTGCCAATATCCATTCCGCGGTAGACAAGCGCGGAATCCACGCTGATGATCTGAAACGGCAGTGCGCGGGCCAATCCCAACGCAACATTGGTCTTGCCGGCGGCTGTCGGCCCCTTCAGACAGACAGCCAGTGGACGAGCGTCGCACGACACCGTTAACGGCCCCTAGCGACCCCGCCGAAACAGGCGATCCAAATCCTGCATATCAAATTGTGTCCAGGTGGGCCGACCATGATTGCACTGGTCGCTTCGGTCGGTACTTTCCATATCACGCAACAGTGCATTCATTTCCTCGAGCGTTAATTTTCGATTCGCACGCACCGAACCGTGGCATGCCATCGTGGCAAGCATATCAGCCTGCGCTGACTCGAGCCGATTGCTTTCGCCGATGTCGGCTAATTCACTGAGCACATCGCGCAGCAGAACTTGGACATCGGCGTAACTCAGCAGCACCGGCACCTGGCGCACAACAACTGTCGCTGGTCCGGTCCGGTCCGCCTCGATTCCCAGTCGCAATAAATCTTTGTGCCGCGCTTCAACTAGGTCGGCCTCGGGAACAGACAGGTCCACCGTCAGCGGTATCAACAACCGCTGCTGGCATATCCCACTCCCAGCAATCGCCGTTTTGAGTTTCTCGTAAGTCACCCTCTCATGGGCAGCATGTGCGTCGACAATGATTAGGCCCTGCGCATTAACGGCCAGTATGTAGACTCCGTGCAGATGTGCAACGGCATAGCCCAGCGGTGGCATAGCCTGGGAAGATTGCGTGGCAGGAACGGCATCAGGACCGGGCAATGTCGCCAGCGCGGCAAAGCCTGCTAGTTGTTCGCTTAGGCTGGCCCGCGACCGAGCAAACTCGAGCGGGGACTGGTCGGGGGGGCGCCCCGCCGGTGACCCCAGCGCGAACCGAATATCGGTTGCGTCAGGGCGGGTTTCGGCCAACGCCGCATCGACCATATGCCGAACGAAGTCGTGCACGGCACCGCTGTTACGAAACCGGACCTCTTGTTTTGCCGGATGCGCGTTGACGTCGACGCGCACGGGGTCTAATTCCAAATACAAAACGTAGGCAGGCTGCCGGCCGCGCGCCAGAACGTCCCTATAACCCGCGCGGACTGCGTGGCTGATCAGTTTGTCCCGTATTGCACGCCCGTTGACAAAAAAGAATTGCATATCTGACTGACTGCGGGAAAAGGTGGGTCGGGTAATCCATCCCCGCAGAGACATTCCGCCCACTTCGTGCTCCAGATACAGGGCATGCTCAACGCATTCCGCCCCGCAAATCTCGACAATTCGAGCCTGCTGCTCAGCAAGATTGGACGCGGGTTTGAGATCCAGCACCGGCTTGCGGTTGTGGGTGACCTTAAACCCGACCGAGAATCGGCTCAGGGCAAGCCGACGGGTGACGCGATCGACGTGCGTGTACTCGGTGCGTGCGGTTTTTAAAAACCGCCGACGTGCGGGTGTGTTGTAAAACAGGTCCCGTACTTCAACTGAAGTGCCTTCCGGCGCCGGTGTCGGCGTTAGGGAACGCCCCGGGTTAGCCCCATCCTCCAGCGACCAGGCCCGATCCGCCCCGCGGTATCGGGATATCAGCCGCAGACGCGACACAGCTGCGATGCTAGGTAAAGCTTCACCACGAAACCCTAGCGATGCAACGTGCTCTAAGTCATCCAGACTAGCGATCTTACTCGTGGCGTGGCGCGCCAACGCGAGGGGAAGTTCGTCTGCTGGAATGCCTACTCCATTATCCCGTACGCGGAGCAGTTTAATACCCCCCTCTTCAATATCGATCTGTATGTGAGTGGCTCCAGCGTCCAGACTGTTCTCCAGCAGTTCCTTGATAATCGACGCAGGGCGCTCAACAACCTCCCCGGCGGCGATCTGGTTTATCAAAGCAGGCGGCAACTGACGGATTGGCATTCCGGTATTGTTTCAGATATACCGGAAAAACAAAATGTCGATTTGAGAAATTAGATCTCTTGCGTTTGCGGAATACGCAGCACCCGACCGACGACAATCTTGTCTCCGGGAATATCGTTGGTATCCCGAATGAGCCCGATTGGGACCTGGTAACGGTTGGCGATACTGCTTAGCGTGTCCCCGCGCCGAATCACGTGTTCCACTTCTCGGGGCGCACTCGCTCGGGACAGCGTCGCCACCTTCGTGCCTAACGGCGGATTGGCGTAAAAATAGTTACGGACGCCGGTAAAAATCGCCTGAGCAAGTCTCTCCTGATACTCAACATTGCCAAGATTGCTGGCGTCGTAGCGATTTGAGATAAATGCGGTTTCGATCAAAATCGATGGAATATCCGGTGACTTCAGGACTACAAATGGCGCCTCCTGCACTCTGGATTTTCTGATCTTGCCGATCCGTTGCATTTGATCAAGCACTTGATCACCAACATCCATACTCGAACTCAGCGATGCATTTTGCGACAAGTCCAGTAGCACCGACGCGAGCACTTGGTCTTTGTCCTTGAGCGTTACACCACCGAGGAGGTCGGCCGCATTCTCACGCTCGGCCAACCGTCGTGCGGCTTCGTCGGTTGCGCCTTTGTATGACAATACGTAGACCGTAGCCCCGCGCACACGCTGATCTCGAAATGCGTCGGCGTGGACAGAAATAAACAGATCAGCCTGCCGACGGCGCGCGCGCTCCATCCTCTCACGAAGATGAATGAAGCTGTCGTCTGTGCGCGTCAGCATCGCGCTCATTCCCGGTTCCTGATCAATCTTACGGGCAAGCCGGCGGCTAATCT
>JAYZJE010000141.1:0-3455 GCA_036164895.1 Pseudomonadota bacterium | reverse complement strand
ATGTATGGGGTGGTTGGGTTGGGGCGCCTCCTTGGCGTTAAAATTTCGTCCCCGACGGTAGACTGTGCTTAGTGACTGCGAGAACCATGAGCCCTCGAGCGATCTGCTGGAAGGGCAAGCTCAGTGTGAAGATCCGTCCGAAATGGAAGCGGAGGCGGCAAAGCTTACCTTGTTGCCTGACGCGCACAGTAAAATTGTTACCATTCGCATGCAGCCAAAATCCGGCCAGCCACTTTCTGGCGCACAACTGGCGAAGGTTTTGTACAGTGCAGGGTTGCGGCACGGGAAATTTGACATTTTCCATCGCGCCGACCCGCTAAACGCATCGCGCGTGCTGTTCAGTGTGGCGAGCCTTGCCGAACCAGGTAGCTTAAATTTGAATGAGAACGAGGAATCCGAACATTCGGGAATCAGCCTGTTCATGGTGTTGCCTGGGCCGGAGGATATGCTGGCTGCGTTTGATGAGATGTTGAGCGTTGCTAAGTCGCTTGCCCAATCGTTGGGGGCTAATCTTCTCGACGAACGCGGTAGTGCACTTAGCGTGCAGCGGGTGCGCTATATGCGCGAAGAGTTGGTTGGATTCCAGCACCAAAATTCGCGTGCCAACGTGCCTTGCTGGTAAATTGAACGAGCGCAGGATTCTAACCTGTGGATGTGCCACCGGATATCATTGACCGTGTCGCCCAGCTCCGGGACGACATTGCCTTCCATCAACATTGTTACTATGTACTCGATGATCCGGTCATTCCGGATGCCGATTTTGACGATCTTTTTCAGCAACTTATTGAACTGGAGAAGCAGCACCCGAGCGTTATTACTTCAAACTCACCAACTCAACGCGTTGGTCCCAAGCCGATATCGGAATTTAGGAACGCCTTGCACAGCGCTCCGATGTTGTCTTTAGAAAATGCTTTTGATGAAGAGCAGGTAATTAATTTCGATCGTCGAGTTCACGAGCTTCTTGGAAAGCCCGGCTCTATCAGGTATTCGGCGGAACCTAAACTGGATGGCATTGCCATTAATATTCGGTATGAGCAGGGCGAATTGGTATTGGCTGGGACCCGAGGCGACGGTTTGATTGGCGAGGATGTTACGCACAATGTTCGCACGATTGGGTCCGTGCCTCTGCGACTAAGGGAAGGTCCGTATCCGGAAATTCTCGAAGTTCGCGGAGAAATTTTCATGCCGAAGTACGGATTCGACGGTTTAAATGAGCAAAACCAGGCAGCAGGAGAGAAAACATTTGCGAACCCGCGTAATGCGGCAGCTGGGAGCCTCCGGCAGTTAGATCCTAAGGTCACGGCGGAGCGCCCTTTAAGCATGTTTGCTTACGCGGCCAACGTGGTGGAAGGAGGGCAGTTGCCGTCGTGCCATAGTCAGACGCTGGGGAGACTTCATGACTGGGGGTTCAAGCTTTCACCGGAGAATGCAGTGGTTGAAGGGCTGGAAGGCTGTATCGCCTTTTACAAAAAGCTTCTAGCACTCCGGGATGGGCTTCCCTACGATATTGATGGGGTCGTTTATAAAGTCGATGATTACGAACTGCAGTCAATCATCGGCAATATTTCGCGGGCGCCGCGATGGGCTCTCGCCCATAAACTTCCGGCCAAGGAAGAGCTGACGATTGTGAGGGCGATCGAGTTCCAAATTGGCCGAACGGGGGCCGTGACACCAGTGGCTCGGCTTGAACCTGTGTCAGTCGGCGGGGTCACCGTCAGGAACGCGACACTCCATAACATCGATGAAATGCATCGAAAGGATGTGCGAGTCGGTGATACAGTGGTTGTTTGCCGCGCGGGGGACGTGATCCCCAAAATCGTCAATGTCGTGAAACAGCGTCGGCGAAAAGCAGCTCGGATCGTTCGGTTACCTTCTAATTGCCCCATTTGCGGATCTGACGTGATCCAACCTGAAGGCGAGGCCGTTGCACGGTGTACAGGGGGGCTAACATGCACCGCACAAATAAAAGAAACGCTCAAGCATTTCGTTTCGCGACGTGCGCTCGACGTAGAAGGGTTGGGCAGCAAACTGATCGATCAACTGGTTGATCGAGGTATGGTAAAGAATCCAGCGGACTTGTTTGGACTCAACCAGGCCAAGCTGCAAAGTCTGGATCGTATGGGTGAAAAATCGACTGACAACCTAGTCAATACCCTGAACGCTTGCAAGGAAACCACCTTGGCTAGATTTCTCTATGCCCTTGGCATTCGCGGGGTGGGGGAGGCTACAGCCATGAACTTGGCCAACTATTTCGGAGACCTAAGTGTTCTTATGAATGCCGCATCGGAGGAACTGCAAAAGGTACCGGATGTGGGACCGATTGTGGCGCAGCATATTTCTGGTTTTTTCAACCAATCGCACAATCGGGACGTTATTCGGCAGCTGGTAAAGGAAACAGCAATACATTGGGTACAGCCGGAAATGGCAATTAAGTCAGGGACGCCGTTCGCTGGTAAAACATTTGTGCTTACTGGTACTTTGACCAAGATGACCCGAACTGAAGTGAAGGAGCACATTCAATCGCTTGGCGGTAAGGTAGCCTCAGCAGTATCCAGTAAAACTGATTACGTTGTAATCGGTAAAAACCCTGGCTCGAAATTGGATAAAGCGCGAAATCTAGCGATTGAAATGATCGACGAAGATGGGTTTTCGGCCCTTTTGGCAAGACAGATGCTGCAGGTCAGCGATGGATTAGGCTAGGGGGATGCCGTCCCGTTCTCTTCCGGTGTCCGTGCATCGATGCTAAGCGCATGCACCTCGGTTTTCATCAGTTCACCGATAGCATCATAGACCAGTCGGTGGCGCTGCAAGGGGCGCAAGCCGGTAAAAAGTTCCGAGATGATTTTTACGCGAAAATGGCCCCTGCCTGACTTGGCTTCAGCGTGACCGGCGTGCTGGTGGCTTTCGTCTTCGATTACAAGCGATGCAGGTTGAAGTGCGGCCGATATTCGCTCACGCAACATATCAATCCGCCTCGCATTCATGGCAGGACGTGTTTGAACGGTTTGACGATCACCTGTGAATAGACGCCGGCTTTCAAATAGGGGTCTGCGTTGGCCCAAGTGGTGGCTTTTTCTAGGCTGTCGAATTCAGCGATAACGAGACTTCCGGTGAACCCAGCCATTCCTGGGACACCATTATCGATCGCTGGGTGTGGTCCCGCCAGAATCAAACTCCCTGCTTTTCTCTTATTTTTTTGTTTTGACTAGTGAGTCTGTCTAGCAGTTGCCCTAATAGGAGTGCTGTCGGTAACGTCGGTACTAAGGATGGCGTAAAGCATCATTGCTTTTTTTGTTCGGGTTCGACTTCCTGGTCTGGAAGACGTTGGGTTATCCATACCGCTTGGAGTATCAGACACGCCAGCGTCAGGCCAATGAGGCCAAACAATTTAAAATTGACCCAAACGGCTTCTTCAAAACTATAGGCTACGACGATGTTTGCAGTGCCTGCGATAA
>JAYZJE010000140.1:0-2982 GCA_036164895.1 Pseudomonadota bacterium | reverse complement strand
TATAGCCGCCTGAAACCAATTGGCGGCGCTGGTTAAACGGTTTTAAATCGTCAGGCGGACTTTGATACCGCCCGCTTGGAGGTAGTAACCGCTGCTGCGGCCGGCATCAACGGTATTGGGTCCAACACCCAGTTGCCCGAGTGGTGCCGCTCTGGGCACGGTATTGCGAAGGCAATGTCGCCGTGGTTTTCTTTTAGGGTTTTGCGGTCGATGCGCCAACCCCGGGTCTCGAAATTCTTAAGCCATTCGCGGAAGCGCACCAGGCTGTGATCGGACGGCGTCAGAATTTCCCTGGTGTTTGTTTCAGGCGTGCGTACCGGGTTGAGGTTTTCGAGAATCCCGATGTCCTCGCCGGTTACGGTCAGGTTCACGCTGACGATACGTTCGTCATGCTTCGGGTCCATCATGCAATTGCGCATATTGATGAAAAAGATTCGCGTGTGATCGGCATCGATCGGCTGCTCAAAGAAATATTGGTGAAATTCATTCGTCTCCGAGAATCGAATCCACGTGACCAGCACGTTCGGCCCGTGCGTCCACGAACTGGCTTCCATGTCTGCTGGATTACCACGCAAATGCTTCAGGTTGGTGTCGTGGATGACCTTCTCGCCATAAGCGGCAATAAAACGCGTGCCCCAGGGCATTTCGATTTCCTGCATGTCCTCAACCCGCATCTTCGGCGAGCCTTGGGCCGGGTGCACGAACTCGTTGTGCGACGGATCCAGGCCATTCTCCATCGAACGCTCAAAATAGGCGTTCAGATTTAGGATCATGATTTCACTGGCGCGCCAGTCCTTGTGACTGTATTCCTCAATCTCGAACAGCGGTGGGCGTTCTGCTTCGGGCAGGTCGCCGAGAAACGCGTGCACAATGCCGTATTTTTCCTGCGTCGGATAACTGTCGACCTTGGCACGTGCCGGTAACTTGCTTTCGCCAAGCGATGGCACCAGCTTGCACTTGCCGTCACCGCCATAACGCCAGCCGTGATAGGGGCATACGACACAACCGTCTTTGACCCAGCCGTTAGCCAGTGAGCCGCCGCGGTGCACGCAGGTGTTCGCCAACACGTGCGGCACGCCATCTGTGCCGCGAAAGGCGACAAACGGTAGCCCAAGAATCTGGGCCTGGTACGGTTCATCTGCCTTGAGCTGGTCGCTGGTGCAGACCGGGTACCAGAAATTGATATACATCGTGTCCCTCCGGGACTTTGGTGCTGTGCCGGGCGATTGTATTCAACCTTTGATTGTACTCTTGTTGCTAACCCCATCGGCATACATCGGGCCGCTATAATCGGCGGCCTTCTCTGATGACCGTCGCCCTGAGCTCAGATTTCGGACGGTTCTTTGTCCAAGGCTCGATGTTTCAACCTCTGCCTGGCGCTTGGTTGGAGTCACCGAATGTTGACCTAAAATCTACGCTGGCACGATGTCTGGTTACACCTGCGCGCTGTGCGGACATATCTAGTGTTTCCCCGGTTTGGCATAGCGTGCTTGGCTTGTGCGGGCCTATACTGTTGAAAGGGGAAAATATGAAGAATAAATTTCCGGCCAAAAAAAGTGTGCCTATCAAGGTGTTCTGGTACTCGGACCGGATCGTTTGGCCAAAGACCGTCACGATCATCACCACGGTCAACGAAAAGGGCGTACCGAACGCGGCACCTTTGTCAGGCATCATGCATTACGACAACCTCGACAAGCAGCCGCGGGTTATGCTGCACATGCGCAAATTTGCGCACACCATGCAGAATATCTGCAATACCGGCGAGTTCGTTGTTAATTTTCCCCCATACGAATACACCGATGACGTACTCGAGGCCTGCCGCTTTTATCCGAAGGGTGTCAACGAACTTGACTACATGCGCATGACGCCGATCCCGTCGCAAAAGGTCAAGCCTCCGACGCTGGCCGAGTCACGACAGGTGCTCGAATGCACGCTCGACCAGTTTCATGACCTTGACGAATCACAGCGGCATGCGATTGGTAATGTCGTCAACATCCTTGTTGATGAAGACCTCCTTGATGTGTCCCGGCCGGAACTTTGTAAAGGCGTTGACCCGACCATCACGCTTGGCGACGCTGGGCGTCGCTATTTCCACTGGACCCGAATTGGCGACATCAAGGTCGACGAAGTTCAGTCGCCGCCGAAAGAAGAAGAAATTCGGTACTCCGTGCAGATGGATCTTGAATGGCAGGCTGGCGCGCTAAAGAAATTAGAGGATGTTCCCAGCTTCATCCGAACGATGGTGGTGGAGATGGCGGAGCATATCGTCACCAACGAAGGCGATGCCGTTGTTACCGATGCGCGATTCCAGCGCTTGATCGACGAATACACGCCGCCGGAGTTGATGGACCGTTTTGACACCGGTAAATAACGGCCGGCCCGGAGGATCCCATAACCAAAAACAAAAACAAAAAACTGGGGCTTGGGCTACTCGCTGCCGCTGGGTTGGTGTTACATGCTGCTCAATCGGTCGCAGCGGACGCATGCACGATCGACTCGCACGACATCGACCGTGGCCAACGTAAACCGTTTTTCATCTGTGGCAACACAATCACCGACGATTACCGACTCACGGGCCTTGCTGAGGCCAAAATCAGCATCGATTATGACCAGTACCTGAGACGTTGCACTCTCGCTGACAATCGCCGCGGAATCTTTTTCTGGCTCGATGCCGCAGCCGACGCTCAGAGTGCGAATTTGCAGGTCAGTAACGCAGCAGGCGAGGCGCTGTGTGAACCACTGTCGCTTGATGTGCCGAACCGTGTTCCGGTCGGAGTCGCCACGCTTACGGCGGCAAAGAAAACCAAGTCAGCCGTTCACTTGCTCGAAGTCCGCGCCGCGGACGGAGAGAATTTTTCGCAAACATGCGCCAACGGGATCGAATTCCCGGCTTGGGGACGGACCCCCTCGCGCTGGCCAACACTCAGCTTGGTTACAGCGTCAGACATGGCTGAGGTGCCACGAGATTTTCGTAGGCAGAAG
>JAYZJE010000139.1:0-3951 GCA_036164895.1 Pseudomonadota bacterium | reverse complement strand
CAACCCTAATTAATCGAACGCCAAGAGTTGATGCTCAGCGAGCGAAGCTTGCGGTAAAGATGCGTCCGTTCCATGCCAACGCGTTTGGCTAGCTGCCCGACTTTCCCGTTACAAAGCTCGAGCTGCTGCTTAAGGTAAGCCCGCTCGAAATGCTCACGCGCCTCCCGCAGCGGCATCGCCAACAAATCCTGTTTTACCAGCGGCTCATTTTTCGGCGCAGTGGACAACAGTTGCGATTCCAATTCTGCAAGGCTTATCTCTTCCGAGCCGCCAGCAGCTAGCAAGCGCTGAACTAGGTTTTTAAGTTCGCTAATATTGCCCGGCCAGGGGTAATTACGCAGCCGGTTCTGTGCCGCAACGCTGAACCTACGGTAATTGAGATCTTCTGTATCAAGCAGCGCTTCAGCATATTGACGCAGGAGTTGCGGAATGTCCTCCCGGTATTCGCGCAATGCTGGAACCCGCAGCTGCAAAACACCCAACGCAGCAAGCAGGTCCGTTCTGAATTCCCCGTCGCTGTGGTTTGCGTGGGCGCCAGATCGCAGCGAACCAATAATCCGCGCGTCGACGCCAATAATCCGGTTACTGCCTGGCCGCGCAATCTCGCCGCTTCCAACAGCGCTAACCAGCAACTTTTGTGCGATTGACCCCACATCCGTCATTTCGCTGATAAACAGTGTTCCACCCGCAGCCTGCTCCAGTAGGCCGGGCTCAAATCCATCTGCGGTGTTAACGCCAAGCAGCCGCTCCGCCGCCACCTGGTCCACTAGCAATCCGCCGCTGATCGACACAAAAGGCGCGTCTGCTTGAGCACTAAGGGAGTGGATAAAGTGCGCAAACTCCTTACGGCCGGACCCAGATTCACCCAGAATAATGACCGACGCCGTTTGCGATGCAATTTGCCGCGCCTGCTCCCGCGTTTGTTGAATCGTTCGACTATTGCCAACCGGATGGGAAAATTTTGACAGTAGCGCCTGGCCGGCGCGTGGAAAAATTTTTCGCTCAAGCGCCTTCTCTACCGTTTTGAGAAGATTTGCAAGCGATAACGGCTTTTCGATGTAATCTACTGCGCCAAGCCGGATTGCCTCGATTGCTGTTTCCACGGTGCCATGGCCAGACATGATAACGACAGGGCAAGCCAAGTCGCCCTCACTCAACCATTGCCTGAGCAGCGAAATACCATCAGTTTCTGGCATCCAGATGTCGAGCAGAACTAGGTCAAGATTCTCCCTTTCGTATAAAACACTCGCAGCCTTGGCGTCGGCCGCTGTATGAATCCGGTAACCCTCCTCGGAGAGTATTTCTTCGACCAATAAGCGAATATCGGTCTCGTCATCGACGACGAGTATTGATGAATTATTCATCCGTGTTTCCTCTTGACGCTGGCATTGCTGAGCGAAGAGATTGCGTCAGCTTTTGTTAGGGGTAACTGAAATCGAACGCATGCTCCGATGGACGATGTGCTTTCGATCCAAATATTCCCGCCATGCTCCTCTATCAGTTTCTTGACAATTGCAAGTCCAAGGCCAGTGCCTTTTGGTTTCGTTGTAACGTACGGTTCAAAAATCTCATCAAAAGCCTCCGAGCGGAACCCCGGCCCGTCATCAGTAACACTCACCTCGATCATGTCCCTTTTCTCGCCAACGATCTGTCGCGTCGCAACTCGGATATCTGCGTCAGATTGACTTTCCATGGCCTCCATCGCATTCCGGATAAGATTGTGCATTACCTGCCTTATCATTACAGCATCGGCATCGATGTCAGGTAATTCATGGTCGAGCAACAAGGTCAACTTTGGCTGACCATCCTGCCGCGGGTAAAGATCGGCAACCTGGATGATTAATTGGTTGAGATCGACCCTATCAATACTCATCTCTGGAGCGCGCGCATATTCGCTAAACGCGTCAACCATATCGCGCATAGCTTCCACCTGCTGCACTATGGTATGGGTTGCCCGGTCCAGTACCTCTGGAGAAATTTGCCGCATTGATCCGAGGTATTTACGTCTGAGTCTTTCGGCGGATAGCTGAATCGGGGTCAGCGGATTTTTGATCTCGTGCGCTAACCGCTTCGCCACCTCGCGCCACGCCACGTCTTTCTGCGCGCGTAATAGATCGGTAATGTCGTCAAACACAACGACGAGGCCGGCACGTCCCCCGAGCTTGTCAGGCAATGCCGAACACGCGCAGGTCAGCACTCGTTTTCCCCCGGCGCTTCTCAGCACGATTTGTTCGCGCCACTCAGTCTCTCCTAAATCCAAACGCTTTCGGCAGGCGCTTACAAAGCTTACAAAAGGATTACTGTCCGCAGCTAATTCTAAAATCGATTCACCTGATCGGTTGTTCAATTCTATGCCGAGAATGGTGGCTGCCGCTTCGTTAGCAATACTGATGGTCAGATTTGGTTCAACTGCTACAACCCCAGTGGAAAGCCTAGCGAGGATCACTTCAAGGCTAGCGCGCTCATTCTCAACCTGCTGTTCGCTGCGACGTGCCTCAGCCCGGGCCGCGCCGAGCCGCTCAATCATCTCGTTGAACGAATCGATAAGAATTCCGATCTCATCTTTTGAAGACATCGGTAAACGTGTATCGAAATCGCCCTCAGCCACGGACCGGGTACCTGCCATCAGATGTTGAATTGGTGCAGCAAGTCGCTGGGCAAAGAAAAATGCCCCGTAAACGGCGGTCAACAGCGACAGCAACACGACGACACTCAATGTCAACGTAAAACTGTTTTTCAGTGGTTCGCGCAGAAAAACCAATTCCCCGTAGCGGGTATACGAACGTTGCACCGACTCAGCCAGTGGTCCAATGCGCTCACCCACTAAGAACATTGCCTGCAGCACCCGTGTCTCCAGGCCTGCCTGCATCAGCGGCAGTGCAACGGCTGCACGAACGAAATAGTTGCCATCTAGCTGCGGCTCGAGACCGATAAAAGTATTCTCTAAGCGAAGCTTCAGCAAGACCTCTTTGCTGAGCATGGTGGGTATCGGAGGTGCCGACTCGTCCGAGCTGGTCGCGATAATACTGAAGTTCTCGCCGAATACTGTAGCTTCAAACGCTCCGGCTTCACGCCGCAAAGTACCCAATAACGGGTACAGTGCCAACTCGTCATCTCGATAAAGCTCAGTTGCAATATTCAGTGTACGCTCGAGGTCCTCCCGCATCACCATTTCCAGCACCGAGCGACTCAACTCCAACGCATCGGTAAGCCCCTCCTCGACCTGAACGTCGAACCAAGAATCAATACCACTATTCAAAAACTGCACCGCGAATAGGAACACCAAAACCAAAGGTGCAACGGTTAGACTGACAAACGCCATGACCATGCGCCCGCGTAATCTTGCACCGGGAAAACTCTGCTGATGATCCCTAAGCAGGCGCACCAGGTTACTAATAATGAGGGCCAGCAGAACCACGGCAGCACCGATATCGATAAATAGAATTACCGTATGCAGTCGGCCGAACTCGACCGAGCTCTGGGCACTCTGACCGAGCAGCACAAGGGAGAAAACACCCAATGCGAGCGCCATCAGCACCAGCAGTGTAATCAGGTGCCGTTTTATTCGCTTAGTGACCATCCGTACCAGTCGCTTTCTAACTTAAAACCATCCTGCCAAAGTGCGAATAGCCGCAACGGCCCAGGCAACCGATTCTGGTCGAGGACCGCACGAATTCGAATATTGTAGGTCGCATCCGGATCAAGCAATGCGGCATCGATAATCGGCAGCTCCACTACCCTACCTATCACACTCAGCGCCGAGAAAAGTGTTGCGAAAGTATTCTGTCCCCCACTGTTGAGATTTTTCACAATGTAGCGCTCGCTCAATGCGTGGTATTGCAATTCGTCGGTTTGTACCAGTTTGGCAATCTCGGGGTCAACCCAGAAGCGACGCCTGCGAGTCAGCTCGATTTGCAGTTCAAACGTCAATGCAACGCCGCTCTCGAGAGC
>JAYZJE010000138.1:0-4810 GCA_036164895.1 Pseudomonadota bacterium | reverse complement strand
AGGATCAGGGCTTATCGTCGGACGCTGGACAAGCGCTTTCGACGGGAACTTAACGGGGCAGCCACATGATGTACACGAATATTTGGTATGTCGCTGAATTCAGCGACAAGCTGGGCGATAAGCCGGTCCAGGTTCGCATGCTGGACCGCGACTTTGTGCTTTTCCGCACCGAGTCGGGAGATCCGGCTTGCCTCAGCAACGTGTGCCCGCACCGCGGATCGAGTTTGGCTAGGGGAAAATGTGAGAAGGGAACCATCAGCTGTCCTTTTCACGGCTGGCAGTTCGATGCCAGCGGCCAGTGCATTCGAATTCCCTCGCAGGTGAATCCGTCCCGCGACATCCCACTGCGCGCCAAGGTCGATACGTATCCGACGGTGGAAAAAAACGGCCTCATATGGGTATTCCTCGGCGACGATCCCGACAATGCAATACCGATCATCGATATTCCTGAGGATGACGACCCTGCATGGCGGAGCGTTGCATTTGCTGACGTCTGGAATGCCAATCTGCACTGGTCAAAGATGACCGATCTCGATCATGTACACCTGCCGATCGTGCACGGCATCGATTTCGGCGGAAAAAATCCGTTTCGCCCACCCGATCACAAGGTTGAATGGCTAGAGAACGGATTTCGTACCGAAATCCGCGGGCATGAGCCACCGGTCAGCAAGCTCGGCTGGGAAAAGCTGCGCGAGAAACGCACGCCAACGGTTTCGAAGCTGGCTTTTTTCACCCCGGGGTTCACGCTCAGAGGCAAAGTTGAAATCGGTGGTGGCGGTTCGAATGTTTTTAATTTGTTTTATGAATTCTCGACGCCGATTGACGAAGAAACGACACAAATGCGTTACCTTTTTTTCCGGAATTTCATGATGAAGCCCGACGTCGACCAGAAACACCTGCAGCGTAACCTGCGAAATATTTACCAGGATAAGGCGAATGCCGAATCAGTGATGCCGAAACGGGCACCCGACGTTGCATACTGGCCGGCCGTCAGGGCCGATCGCGAAGACCGCCTGATGGCTGCATACTGGCAAATACTGCACGAGCTCCGCGCGAAAGGCTGCCAGATCGATCGCCTGGCCGTCGAAGAACTGGATAAGAACGGCGATTACCGAGTCATTCCCTCGCCGGGGCGAAAAACAGATCGCCATAACTGGGTATTCGATGCCGTGCCAATGATGCCACCCGAAGCCGCCTCCGGCGATGTTGGTCAGGCAACAGATTTAAAGCAGCGGACCGCTTAAAGCGCCGCTTGTTCGTCTGGCATGTTGGATTCAGGGATTACCGGGTTGTAGTCGACGAAATACAAACCACTAACACCAGCTAGCGCCGGGCGGCATGTCGCCACGTAACATTGCATGGCGCACCTTCGGGATCGATTTCATAATACTCCAGCCGATCAAGTGCGCCGCAAACTATTTCCCTGATTGAAATATATTAAACAATTGGATTTAACGCTTACGCTATAGTGACGGATAAAAGAAACCGGAGAAAGCTGAAAATGAAGCGACGAACATTCTGCCAATCTTCCCTCGCAGCTGCCGTGGCGGTGACATCACCAATCGGGAGGGTTCTGGCCGCCGGCGGCAAAATCGCAGCGTTTATCCCGGAAATCCAGGCCGTGAGCAGAACCGGCGGAGAAGTGGTTCTAACCGAAGCGGAAGTCAGGGAATTCGGTGAGAGTCTTTATGGACAGCTGCTGATGCCCGGCAATGACGGCTACGACCAGGCTCGGATTATATGGAACGGTATGTTTGACCAGCGCCCCGCGCTGATTGCCCATTGCGCTGGCGTAACCGACGTGATGAACGCGGTCGATTTTTCACGAACACACGATTTGCTGATTGCCGTGCGCGGTGGCGGCCACAGCATTTCCGGCAAATCCTCCTGCAACGGCGGCATCATGATTGACCTGTCACCGATGCAGGGCGTGCGCGTTGACCCGCTAACCCGCACCGCTCGAGTGCAGGCCGGTGTGTTACTCAACAAGCTCGACCACGAAGCGCAGCGCTTTGGGCTTGCAGTAACTACCGGCACGACCTCACATACCGGCCTGGCTGGCCTGACGCTCGGTGGCGGACTCGGCCGACTGGGCCGTGTTTTTGGCTTGACCTGCGACAACCTGCTGTCGGCCGATATCGTCACGGCCGACGGGCAGTATCGGCATCTGAGCGCCGACGAGAACACCGATTTGTTCTGGGGTATTCGCGGCGGTGGCGGCAATTTCGGTATTGTTACGTCGTTTGAATACCAGCTGCATCCGTTCGGCCCGGACTTTCTCGGTGGAGCACTGATCTATCCGATAAGTCAGATGAAGGACGTACTGAATTTTTATTCGGAGTTCTCGCTGACGGCGCCTGATGAACTCAACGTGGGGGCAGTGACAACTATCCCTCCCAACGGAAAAGGCATGATTATCATCGGGATCTTGTACGCAGGCGACGACGCCGAAGGCGCACGCGTCATTCAGCCATGGCAGGAATTTGGCAAACCAGTCATCGACACAATTGGAAAGGAAAACTACGAACATGTTCAGCGCGCCAATGACGGAACCTTACCATTTGGGCGCAACTACTACATGAAGGCCGGCTTTATGAGGAAGGTTGATCCCGATTTTATTGATTTCATGGACGGCGGCTTCGAACTGAATCCATCCAGATCATATGTTGCGGTTTTGTCGCAGCTGGGTGGCGCAATCAGCCAGGTTGGCGAGAGTGATACCGCGTTCGCACATCGCGATGCGGAATACGATTTTGTCACCGGCTGCAGCTGGGTCGATCGTGAACACTCCGACGAAAATGTGACGTATATGCGCAATCTCTGGAAGCAGATCCAGCCATTCACCAAAGGCTTCTATATCAACAATGCGCACGAAGAAAGCACCGATCGCATCCGGCAAACATTTCGCGGCAACTACGACCGACTGTTGGCGCTGAAAAACGAATACGACCCGGCCAACCTGTTCCATCGCAACCCCAATATCCAACCGTCGGTATAGAGATATATCGATGCATCGAATTGCAACTTGTGGGTTGACCGCTTTTCTTCTCACAGCCAACACAGTCTGCGCACAAGCGTTTCTCCAGGAGGAATTTACCGAGGACGATTTCGCCCAATTTTTTAGCCTAATCGTCGATGGCAAGATATCAAAAGAGAAAATGGCAGAACGTTGCGCCGATCAACAAATCGGGTTCACGTTTGCGGGCCAGGACGTGCAGCATGACGGTGGCATGCAGCGTGTGTTCTATAACATATCCAGGGAAGACACGTCAGTAGATGGTCGAACCCTTCGCGCGAAGCATTTCAACGCGTCCTTCGGTGAATGGACCGGCTCAGTATTCAAGGCTTTGTGCCCGGGCCTGTACTCAATTGCCGTCGATTTCTCGACCTCTGAACTTGACGGCGACGATGTTGCCGACGAAGTGTTGCTTCACGTCTATCTGAAACAAGCTGAAATGGACCGACCCGGTCGACAGATCGCTACAGCGGTTAAATCAGGTCAAGGTCCCCGCGGCAGCGGTCATGCAACACTGGCATTACCGTTGCGATCCGGAGATGAAATCAGCACCTATTCAGAAGCCGTGGGTTCTGATATGACCAGGAACCTGTCCAGCGTAACCTTAACCGCTTACAAGGTCGTCCATCTCCAAGACTTCGTGTCAGAGGTGGACATGGACGCGTGGACCAGGGAACTCCGCATCATCAAACAGGGCAACCCCTGATCTGTAAGCCCATGCAAACGCGCGGAAATCGCGCCAGATTAACTACAGTGAATTCAGAAACGCCAGCAAATCAGCTCGCTGCTGCTGGTCAAACCTAATAAAGGCCTGTTTAGCCGCTTCGGCTTCACCACCATGCCAAAGGATTGCTTCGTCAAGGCTGCGCGCACGTCCATCGTGCAAGAAGCGAGCGAACCCGCCAACTGCTTCGGTCAAACCGATACCCCATAACGGCGGCGTTCGCCATTCGCGGCCCGAAGCCTCAAAATCAGGGCGCCCGTCAGCCAGACCATCACCCATGTCGTGCAACAACAAGTCCGTGTATGGATGGATGACCTGGTTTGCGAGCACTGCGATGTCGCTGGGTCCCGTGACCAAGGTCGGCATATGGCAGCTTGCGCAACCGATACTTCTGAAAGCCGCCGCGCCACTTTTGACCACCGCTGCGTCCGCATCCCGCTGCTGCGGAACGGCAATCAGTCGAGTGTAGGTCAGCAACGGATCGAAAAATGGCTGCACCAGTTCCGGCGGATCTGCCACCTTCGCCGCCTCGATGATGCAGGCCTCCTGACTGGGCATACACTGATCCTCAGGAAACAACGGTGACGTGATGCCCATATCGCCAAGTGCCGCCGCAGCGTTTTGATGCCGCAGCGTCGGAACATTGGCTTTCCAACCGAAGCGCCCGATGGCCGATTTTTTCTGATCGGCGGCCCAGACGACATTGATTCGTCCAGAAATACCATCCCCGTCAACATCATCCGGGTCCATGAGGCCTCGCAGTGTCGCTTCTGGCACCGATTCGAGCAGCCCCAGCCCAATGACCGGGCTCGCCACCCGCACCGAAGTCAGTATACCCACCGGCAATTCACCGTAAGCCAGCTCGGTAAATTGCAGGCTTGGACTCAGCAATGAATAACCGGTGCCGTCTGCATACTCGCCCGATTGCTCTGCGTAGCTTATTAGTGCGCGGCCCTCGGCCGGGACCCTATTCACACCGCGGTCCTGCAGCTGATCGCCATAACCGGGCACGGCCAGCGATTCGCCGTGTTCACCGGCGCCGGCAATGCTGATTCGCACCAACATCGAAC
>JAYZJE010000137.1:0-3635 GCA_036164895.1 Pseudomonadota bacterium | reverse complement strand
GCAGGGTAAGCCGGCAGCCAGTTCAGAAAAGTTTTGACGCTCAGACCCCGAACATGTCATTGCGCGAGCTTGCGATAGGTTACCCCCGAGTCGGACGCACAAGCACGAACCTGTCGGAGGGCTATAGACTGGTTTTTAAGCAGCTAAAGCGTAGTTGTCGTTGTTGGCAACTATAGGGTTTGCAGCTGGTTTTACGAGGTGATCTGCACCTCGGCATGCACTCAGGGTTTCGCAACCCACGTCGAAACCATGTCGCCCCCGGTTTGGTAGACCGTTGATCGAGCGTCTAGTTTAAGGGCAGTCTCTTGAAAAACAATGGCAGTTCCTGCAATTTAGCCAGCTCAGCGGTCGATTCGCGCGCTGTTCGCGGCGAATGAACTCGGGTAAAGTGTCACAAAAATATTTATATATTTTTTATAAATAATTGATATTTAAAAATTTTTTTTAAATATCTTTTTTTAGCAATCGCTGACGTTGCCGCTGCCAGTCGCGATCCTTCTCCACGGCCCGTTTGTCGTGCTGCTTCTTGCCTTTGGCCAGGCCGAGCTTAAGTTTGACCTTGCCCCGGCTCCAATACAGCGACAGCGGCACTAGCGTATATCCGCGCCGTTCCACGGCGCCGGTCAAGCGGTCGATCTGGCGACGATGCAACAATAGTTTGCGGGTTCGGATTGGGTCCGGGCTAACGTGCGTTGACGCTGATACCAGCGGTGAGATATGCGCGCCGAGCAACCACGCCTCGCCGTCCTTTACGATCGCATAACTTTCCTTAAGGTTAGCTCGGGCGGCCCGCAAACTTTTTACCTCCCAGCCTTCCAGGCTCAACCCAGCCTCAAGCTGCTCTTCGATGAAATAGTCGTGTCGCGCCTTACGATTTTCAGCGATGGTTCGAGGAGCTGTCGCGGTTGGCGGTTTTTTGCTGTTCATGGGTGGAGCTGTTGTTTGCAATAGCGCTTTGATTCACAATCCTGCCAATTTTTGTTCGTCAGGGAAAGTCAACATGACTGAGCAATTGACTACTGCTGTTCGCCGGGATTCGCTGCATGGCCTGTGGTCGTCACGGTTTGTATTTATTCTGGCCGTGACCGGGTCCGCTGTCGGCTTGGGCAACATCTGGAAGTTTCCCTACATTGCTGGCGAAAACGGTGGTGGCGCGTTTGTGGCCGTATATCTGTTGTGCGTGTTTGCTATCGGTCTTCCGATCATGGTGGGTGAAGTACTGATCGGCCGTCGTGGGCGGCGCAACCCGGTCGCAACCATGACGTTGCTCGGCGAGGAAGAGGCCGGTCATCCTAGCTGGAGTTTGGTTGGGATCCTCGGTGTTGTCACTGGGTTTCTGATTCTGTCGTTCTATAGTGTTATTGCCGGCTGGACCGGAGCCTATATCATCAAGAGCGCTATCGGCGAATTTGTAGGCGCGGCGCCCGAAGCCGTTGTCGAGTCCTTTATTGCTCTCAGTGGCAGCGCAGTCAATTCGGGCTTTTGGCACACCGCATTCATGGGGGTGACCGTGTTCGTGGTTGCGCGTGGCGTCGAACGCGGCTTGGAACAGGCGGTGCGATTCATGGTACCTGCGCTGGTCGTGATCATGCTGATCCTGCTGGGTTACGCGATGAACACCGGGGCGTTTCAACAGGGCTTCGCGTTTTTGTTCAGACCCGATTTCGGAGCTCTCACCGGCAGCGGAGTTTTGGTTGCGATGGGTCAGGCATTTTTTACGCTTAGTCTCGGCATGGGAGCAGTGATGGCCTATGGCGCGTACCTGCCGCAGCAGGCTTCCATCATAGGCACTTCGGTTGCGGTCGTCTGCGCCGATACCGCAATCGCGATCTTGGCCGGGCTGGTGATATTCCCCATCGTGTTTGCCAACGGCCTGGACCCGAATGCTGGTCCTGGCCTGATATTTGAGACCCTGCCGCTGGCTTTTGGGCAATTGCCGGGAGGCGCGATTTTCGGCGCGCTGTTTTTCCTGTTGCTGGCCTTTGCCGCCTTAACTTCCGGCATCAGTCTGATGGAACCGGCGGTCGCGTGGATAATGGAAAATCGCGGTGTTGGCAGGGCCCCGGCGGCGATGTTGGTCGGTGGCGTTGTCTGGGTGCTCGGTTTCATGACGGTTTTGTCGTTCAACCGGCTCAGCGATTTTCGGTTCTGGAACGGAACGATTTTCGACAACATGGATTTTGTGACTACCAACATCATGCTGCCACTGGGCGGCCTCTTTATTACGCTGTTTGCCGGCTGGGTGATGTGCCAGAATTCCAGCGCCGATGAACTCGACGAGACAGCCGGATCGCTTTACCGTCTTTGGCGGTTTCTTGCGCGCTATGTGGCGCCCGTCGCCGTGTTGCTCATATTTTTTAACGCGATCGGCCTGCTGGAGCCGATATTTGATGCCCTGATGCCACAGGGACAGTTGTAAGCGTGAGCGCGGTCTCCCCGGTGTCTGGAGACAATCTTCGGCCGCGCTTTGCAATCCTGACCCTTGCTGAGCTTGGTAGATTCGATGCGTTCAGTTGAACGGAGTGCCATCGTTCCGTATGCGCCGGTTGCCATGTACGAGCTGGTGGCCGATATCGAACGCTATCCCGAATTTCTGCCCTGGTGCGAGGCTGCCTGCATAGTGTCGCGCACGGACGACGAAGTTATTGCCAGGCTTACCATTGGTTTGGGGACATTGCGTACTACGTTCACGACCTCGAATAAACTGGCTGGACCGCAGGTAATGATTATGTCACTGGTGGACGGGCCGTTTAGATTTCTTGAGGGGCACTGGCGATTCGACGCGCTGGGGGATGCGGGGTGCAAGGTGTTATTGGATATAGAATTCGAGTTTTCGAGCACGGCGCAGGATCTGTTGTTTGGCCGTGCCTACGAATTGGCCTGTAATGACTTGATCGGTGCGTTTACGCTTCGGGCCCGAACACTTTACGATGACCACCAGCCATATTGAAATTGAAGTTGGCTATGCGAGTCCGGACGTTCAGCGCATTGTAGCGCTGCGTGTTTTGCCGGGGACAACCGCGCGAGCGGCATTGCGTCTGTCCGGGCTGGTCGAGATATTTCCAGAGATCGACCCCGATAACTGTACTCTGGGGATATTCGGACAGGTGATCATCGGTAACGATTCGGTGTTGACAGATGGCGACCGGGTCGAGGTCTATCGGCAGCTTAGGTGTGACCCGAAAGAAGCACGACGCAAACGCGCTGCACTTGATGCATATGAGAGCGGCGACAAGCGGACTTAGATGTTCGTCAGCGGACGGGGTTCTGGTCAGGTGGGCTTAACTGGCACATCGCGTTGGATTTCGCGTACTAGGTCTTCGTCGAAATACACGACTAACCATTGCCGCTCCGCTTTTTGACTACGGCCCTGCCGAAAATAATAGATGTAATCCCAGCGGTTATTGTGGAACGCATCTAGGGCTACCGGTGTTCCGAGTAAAAACCGCACCTGATTGCGCGTCATGCCAACCTTAACCGCGTCAATGTCATCTTGCTCCAGCAGATTTCCCTGCTGAATATCGACGCGATATACGCAAGCGCTGAGCCAGATAGTCGCGGCGACGAACAATGAAATGCGAAGCAATTTTGCTGATCCGCTGACCAAGAAGGGTTTCCTCGGGGTTGCTAGTGGG
>JAYZJE010000136.1:0-3142 GCA_036164895.1 Pseudomonadota bacterium | reverse complement strand
CACTTTGCCTGGGGCTGCTCAGTCTAGAAGATGCGTGCGGGTATGACCTGAAAAAAACCTTTGAATCATTGTTCAAACATTTTTTTTCGGCCAGTTACGGATCTATATACCCAGCTTTGGCGGACCTAGCAAAGGCTGAGTTGGTCGACTGCACCAAGGTTCCACAAGCGGGCAACCCGGATCGCAAAGTGTACCGAATAACCGATAGAGGCCGGCGAGTGTTTCTCGATGCACTTAACGATACGGAGCCACAACACAAGCTGCGCTCGGAATTCCTTGCGACAATTTATTTCGCCGATCTACTAGATACGAAGCGCCTGGGCGCCCTGCTAGACGACCGATTGCAAAAACTCCGAGACACCGTGACACACATTGAACACATAGAGCAGGAGTGGGGGTCGGAAGCCCCCGCTGGAGCTCGATTCGTCGCCGGTTTTAACACCGTAGTGGCCAAGGCCGCGGCGGAATACGTTGAGACCAACCGACACTTGCTGCCCAATGTAATTGACGGAGAAAAAATTTCTGGAATCAAAGTGACTGGCGGCGGTTGACGAACTCCGGAACAAACTGAATGGAACTGAAAAAAGAAATAGCGCAGCGTCCGTGGCTGCTTGCATTGGGCGCGTTCGTGCTCGTCGCTATGTGGATGTTGTCCGGGATCTCGCGCCAACGTGAATTCGGAAGTGAATACGCTCAGCCAGTTTTTGCCCCGGGCAGTGACATCGAGGTCGTACGCGTGCAGGTTCAGTTCCAACATGCGCAACCAATTACGCGTCAAATAAACGTTTACGGCCAAACTGCGCCTGCGCGCACAGTCGAGATCAATGCGGAAACCGAAGGTCGAATAGAAGCAGTTGACGCGCGCCGTGGCGTTCGCGTCACTGAAGGCGAAGTCATTCTGCGGCTTGACCTGCGAGACCGACAGGCCCGGCTAGCGCAAGCGCGAGCAAGCGTCAGAGAGCATCGGACCGCATTTCAAGCCCAAACTAAGCTACAGCAAGAAGGTTATGTCTCGGAAACAGAAATCGCTGGAACTATAGCCAAACTTGAGACCGCTAAAACCGAGCTAGTGCGGGCCAAGCTCGACCTCGAGCATATGGTGATTCGCGCTCCATTCAACGGCGCATTGCAGGAACGGCTGGTCGAGGTCGGTGACTTTGTAAGAGCCGGTGACGAGGTTGCAACTTTTGTCGACAACACAACCATCATTGTAACCGGCAGCGTTGCTGAGCAAGAAGTTGATGGCATCGCAATTGGTGATAAAGCAACAGCGAAACTGATCACGGGGCAGACGGTAGCCGGTCGCATCCGTTACCTTGCGCCGGTAGCGAATCAACAAACTAGAACCTTTGCCGTTGAACTCGAGATTGCAAATTCCGACGGCTCGTTACCTGCCGGTGTAACTGCCGAAATGAACCTTCCGGGCACCCAAGTACCGGCTCACAAAATATCCCCCTCACTACTGACACTAGACCTCGAAGGCAATCTCGGCATTAAAATTGTCAATGATAACGGGCTAGTTGAATTCCACCCGGTCGTGATTACTCAGTCGGACACAAACGGCGTTTGGGTTACGGGACTGCCAGAATCGGCTACGGTGATTGTAGTAGGCCAAGGCTACGTGGTCCCGGGGCAGCTAGTCGAGGCCGTTTACCCGGCTGCAGAGACGACCGTGGCCGCTGAGAACCTCCATTGAAAGCAGCCATAGATGCTGTCGTTGGACGCACGCGCACGGCACTGATCACGTTCATTGCGATCGTGGTCGCGGGGATCGTCTCATATATTTCGCTCCCGAAAGAAGCCGAACCTGACATCGAAATACCATTCGTATTCATCGAGATATTCCTGGAAGGCGTATCCCCGGAGGATTCCGAACGTTTATTGGTTCGGCCCATGGAGCAGGAACTCCGAACGTTGGCTGGGGTGAAGGAAATGGTTGCATCGGGTGGTGAAAATCGCGCCACCATTACGCTCGAGTTCGAGGCTGCTGTTGATGTTGACAAAGCACTGGCCGATGTTCGCGAGCGTGTTGATCTAGCTAAAGCCAAACTGCCAGTAGATGCTGAGGAGCCACGCGTTTATGAGGTGAAGTTTTCGAAGTTTGACCCAATGCTGGTAATGATTCTCGGCGGACAGGTCCCCGAGCGAGTTTTGCATAGGATCAGCAGGCGGCTCAAGGAACAACTGGAAAGCCTGTCAGGTGTGCTCGAGGTCAACCTGGTCGGGATTGGTGAGGAACTGCTCGAGGTCGTCATCGATCCAGCAGCAATGGAAAGCTATGGATTGTCACCTGCCGATGTGCTGAATTTCGTTCAGCGGAACAACCGCTTGGTTGCTGCCGGCTCTATGCAGGGAGAACAGGGACGCTTCCCCATCAAAGTGCCTGGGGTCATCGAATCACCCGAAGATGTGCTCAGTCTGCCCATCAAGGTCGATCGTGGTCAGGTTGTCCACTTTAAGGATATCGCGACAGTGCGGCGAACGTTCAAGGATACCGAAAACTTTGCGCGGCTCAACGGCGAAACATCAGTCGCCATTGAAGTGGTACAACGAAGTGGTACGAATATTATTCGTACGCTCAACAGGGCCAAAGAAATCATTGCGGAGAACTCCCAGTCGTGGCCACCCGGCGTCAAGCTAACCTTTTCGCGGGATAAGTCTTATTACATAAAGAGGAACCTTGCTACGCTGGTCAATAATGTCGCAACGGCAATAATTCTCGTATTCATTGTTTTGATAGGAATACTAGGCCTGCAGAATGCGCTGCTCGTCGGTATCGCAATTCCCGGCTCCTTCTGCGCAGCATTTTTCTTCCTCAGTTTATTCGGTATGACCATCAATATGGTCGTGCTGTTCGCTCTAATCATGGCGGTTGGCATGCTGGTGGACGGCGCGATCGTCGTAACCGAACTGGCAGACCGGAAGATGGCCGAGGGACTGCATAGGCGAGTCGCCTATGTCGAGGCTGCTAAACGTATGGCCTGGCCAATCACCGCATCGACCGCAACGACGCTCGCGGCCTTTCTGCCGTTGGTTTTCTGGCCCGGGTTTACCGGAAAGTTCCTGCAGTTCATGCCACTGACTCTGATTTACACACTGTCTGCCTCATTGATGATGGCGCTACTGTTCGTGCCGGCGATCG
>JAYZJE010000135.1:0-2775 GCA_036164895.1 Pseudomonadota bacterium | reverse complement strand
TGATGACTACTTTACCCCCAAGGTGACGCTGGAGTGGACGCCCAACGATACCCAAATGTGGTATTTCTCCTGGGCCGAAGGCAAAAAGCCGGGCGGTATGACAACCATCTCCGCCGGCACGTTTTTCGACCCGGTGGGACGAAGCTACACACAAGAAACGCTGACCGCCTGGGAAATTGGTACCAAGAGCAATTTGCTCGACGGCGCTTTGGTGCTCAATAGCGCGTTGTTTTTCCAGGATTATGAGGACAAGCAGGTTGGCGTGACAAAATTCAACCAGCGTACCCAAACTGACTACGGATCCATTGAAAACGCCGGTGAAGCAGAAATTTGGGGTATCGAACTGAGTGCACAGTGGCAACCTAGCGAGCGCTGGTTGCTGACAGCCCAGTACACCTGGCTCGATGCCGAATACACGGAGTTCCAATATGAGACGGGCTCCGCCAATGAAGTGGCACGCAGTCAGCTGGTCGGCAACGGTGGTTGCCTGGCTATCGTACCCACTGCCACCCCGAATACAGACGATATTAGAGATGTGTGCATAGTTAGCAGCACGGGCAACAAGGTTGAAGACATCCCGGAACACGCCTTTGTCGGGGCAGTCCAATATACGGCGCCGCTTGCCGCCACCGGCATGGACTGGTTCGCCTCGTTCAATGGCATCTTCACCGATGAACGGTGGGTCGATGAACAAAACGTCATGGTGCTTGATTCCTATTGGATGTTCGACGCTCGGATCGGGCTGATGACAGACAACTGGGATGTGCTGCTGTATGTGGATAACCTGACCGATGACGACACCTCTAAATCCGGGCTCGATGTTGGCTCACAGGTGGAGACAGCGAGGCAGGGGCATTGGCCGCCGGGACCCACCTCTGGGATAATCATCAACATGCCCGATCCAAGGATCTTCGGCGTACGCGCCACTTATCGGTTCTGATCGGAGTTGAGGTAAGCATAGCAAGGCCCCTGTTGGGGCCTTGCTCGTTTTAGGGCCTAGAGGCGTGCCGACTACGCCGCTTATACTGATCATCAGAAATAACGAAAGCTTGCCTGTGCGTGCGAAATCAAAGTTTTTTTTGACACTATTGGCTTGGTTTGCCCTGGCGATGTTTGCCGCATCTTCAATCAGACCTGTCCAGGCCGAGACGCCACCCGACACAGCCAGGCTATCCCCCAAAGCGGCCGCGTTCGCATCGCGTACGCTCGACTTCATCGAGAAGATGAATGGCATTTATTTTGATGCGGCGGTGCGGCTCAACGGCGACGACAACCGATTCGAGCAAAGGGCACTGGACACGGAGTTTGGTACCTGGAACACACGGGTAGCGCGCGGACCGGTCATGGAAAAAGCGGGACGCACGGTGACGATCATCAAGAAACCCACGTTCCAAGCGGATACGCTATGGAGTCGGTACTTGGTTTTGGCCGCGCATCCGAAATCACCGCTGGTGGGCACCATGCAGGCGTCTTTTGTTGTGGAGTTCCATGCCGACGGTAACAGCATGGTGGCCGGAATGATCGATGTCATGCCGGCGGCTACCAGTGATGACGACCTGAGCGAAATCAAGAATGCGGTCGAGGCAGTCTATCAGGCGCACGGCGTGGACGGAGAAAAATACCGGCAGAGATCCTGTCTCGCATCGGCAGAAGAGATAAATGTCGAATATCGCCGCAAGGCTGCGTGTGTTGGCGGGAATTTTTTCGGTCGGGATCCGATGGCGGTCACCGAAGAGAACTTCGACTTCATGACCGAGATTTACCAGGCCTTCGTCGAAAGCTTTCTGAAGATTGTCGAAAAACGCCAGAACGACACCTATACGGATGCCGATCTGACGTTGCAGGACAAGATGCGCAAGGGTTGGCTAGAGGATCGCCTGTTCGCGGACCCCAACACCACGCAGTTCGCACCTTGGGAAGCCTGGTCGCTTTACTCGTTACCGCCGGTGGTGAAGTTTTGAAAGTCTGATCGCGTTAAGTGGTTTAAAAATGCAAACAGAAAGCCAGCCGAAACGAATGCCTCAGCTGGATCCCGGCGGACCAAAAGAAGCGCCGACTAATTTGCGCGGCGTGATTCGATATCTAGGGCCCGGCATGATCATTGCTGCCGGTGTGGTCGGCTCGGGCGAGTTGATTGCAACGACCAAGGCTGGCGCCCAGGCCGGTATCAGCCTGCTGTGGATCATTCTGCTCGGCTGCGTGATTAAGGTATTCGCCCAGATCGAACTGGGACGCTACGCCGTAACCACGAACGAAACGACGTTGACCGCGATCAACCGGTTGCCGGGACCCCGTTTCCGCGCCAACTGGATCATCTGGCTGTGGCTGATCATGATGGGCACGACCTACGGAATGATGGGCGGCATCCTCGCCGGCGCTGGACAGGCACTCGCCATGACGATACCGATCACCGGCGACTACGCGCTCGCGATACAGTCATCGACGGCGGTTGAGGCGCAGACCATCGATGTCCGGATCTGGGCGACCACCGTTGCGGTCGGTACCGCGGTACTGCTGTACTTCGGACGCTACAGACTTCTCCAAACACTATGCGTGGGTCTGGTGTTTTGTTTCACGCTGGTCACCATCGGCAACGTGATCGCATTACAAACGTCGGATTATGCGATTCCGGTTAACGAGATTCTTGATGGTCTCTGGTTCGGATGGCCGGATGAACCGGCGGCGTGGCTGACCGCGCTGGCCGCCTTCGGCATTATCGGTATCGGCGGAACCGATTTGATCGTGTATCCCTACTGGTGTCTGGAGCGGGGCTAT
>JAYZJE010000134.1:0-4388 GCA_036164895.1 Pseudomonadota bacterium | reverse complement strand
ACACGCTCGCAGACCGAGACAACACCACCGACAATTAACGACGAGCAGACCTCCCGCCGGATCAAATCCGCATTCGTCGAGCATTTTGGCGATAAGACCATCGTGGAACAGCCGCGCGATGGGATGGGTGCTGAAGATTTCGCCTATTTTGTTGAACCGGAATTAGGCGTCAAAGGCGTCTATTTTGCCGTTGGGGGCACACCTAAAGAGGAAGTCGAAGAAGCGCCGGCACACCATTCACCGTTGTTCAAAATCGAGCCCGAGCCCGCGATCACCGTCGGCGTCGAAGCGATGACCATTGCCGCGCTGGAACTTTTTGAAGTGCCAAATTCTAGCGCAGAGTGACAGCGCCCAGCATTCGGCAACGGTTAAGCACTTTTAGCCAAAAAAAGAATCTGCTCAATCGCGCTGTAATTAGGAGATTGGCGGTCCTTTATTAGTTTCGATTCGGGTGACGTCGTTCTACCGGCTCCGCTCCAGCAGATCCCCGCCGCGTTTCAGATGGTAAGCCATGCGCTCGGCTAAAAAATCGTCGTGAACAATTGTCTCATCGCCGATCTCGAGCACCTTGGCCGTGTCCGGATCGTAAGCGGGCCATTCCGGCCGATCGGCTCCATTTGGATTGCCGGTCTTGGCGAATTGCACCCAGTAGGCACTGATTAACGCGGCCACTTCCTGGTCACGATCGGTGATAACGTCCAGATCTTGTTCCGTCTCAAGCGTGCGCATAACAAACGCAATGTCGTCGGCATGCGCAACGCCCGGCTGTTTGCCACGCCGCCCTGCGGGAACGTAACTGAAGTAGAAGCTGTGGACTGGCGCGCCAATCGCGAACATGCTGTTGGCAATATGCCGTGATCCGGTCATGATGATGATGTCACCGAATATCCGGTCTTCCAGCGCCTCCCCGCTCAGCCCCGGATACAGGCGGGCCTGATCGGCCGCCGGCACGAGCTTAGCCGCGAACTCTGGGGAAAAACCGCCGCCGATGCGCCGTCCGAGGCTTGCCTCCCAACTGACGCCGCCGTTCATGTAAGGAACTTTGTGTTGCTTACCCTGGGCGTACAACATCCCGAGTTGATCGGGAATGGTGGTGCCATCGATGACCGGCGTAAATCGGTCGCGCTCCCCCATGCCTGCCAACAGCTTCTCAGTGGTCATGCCGCGCAGGGTGGACGCGATGTTTTCGCTGTCGCCCACTCCGAGTTTTTCGACAAACTTGATACCTATTGTTTCGCCGGCCGGTTCATACCCGGCGCGCCGGTCAATATACGAACCCGGTGCGATGCCGGTCGATGAACTCTGACTGATCGCCCGGTGAAACAAGCCAGCGCTGCTGGGCATAACCAACAGGTGATTGACCGAACCGGCGCCGGCCGACTCACCAAAAATCGTCACGTTGCCTGGATCGCCACCGAACGCTCCGATGTTCCGTTGAATCCACTGCAAAGCCGCGACCGAATCCATCAGGCCGTAATTACCGGCCGGTTCATCCGGATGGCTGGCCGACACCGCCGGGTGAACCATAAACCCGAACAAAGCCAAGCGGTAATTGATTGTCACGAGTATGACGCCTTGCTTGGCCACTGCCGGGCTGTTGAGGCGCGCAATATTGCCCGAGCCTTGCGAAAACCCACCGCCGTGAATCCAGACCATGACGGGTAACTTGGCAGCAGGATCAAACTTGGGCGTCCAGACATTCAGCGTTAGACAGTCTTCGCTGATTTCGCCGAGCTGAAACCACAACAATGACGATTTCGGCTGGGCACAAAACGCACCGTAGGCTTCCGCCGAGCGAACACCTTCCCAAGCCTCGATACGCTGCGGCGGCCGCCAGCGCCATTCGCCGACCGGTGGCGCCGCATAAGGTATGCCTTTAAACACCGTGACCTCGTCGATGACGGTGCCCTGCAGCTTGCCGCTGTCGATTTGCGCGATCAGGCCCGAGCCGGGTTGCGCACAAGCAGTCAACCAGACCGCGAGCACAAAGACGATAGACCGGCCAATATTGCGTTGAGTTTGCATCACGATACGTTACCTCTATAAGACCACCAGGGTCGCAGCAAATTAGTTATGCTCGCCCATTTTTCTAAATATAAATCTCGTTCTACCCGTATTTCTAGAGCGCGAATTTCCAAGCCAACATAACACTTAACAAGCTGACCCCGCCGAGTAACCACTGGCGCATCGGCTTAGCTGTCCCCTGCTGGGCGACGCGCCCGAGCACCACGCCCATACCAAACCCTGCCAGAAACCCGGTCAGGTGGGCAACGATGTCGGTGCGTTCGCCACCGGTACCCAGCCAGGCCAGCAGCAACACCGCGCCAACCACCGGCGCCCACCTTCGCGCCCAGCTGTCGCGAATCAGCCGCTTGCCGGTCCAAAGGTAAGCGGCCAAAAGTCCTAGTGCAGCGAACACCGCGGTGGAAGCCCCAATCGCCGTGTGCCAGGGCCGCTGCACCAGCACATTCATCAAATTCCCGACTGTGCCGCCAATCAGGATCAGCAGCCAAGCCAAACCGACACCGACTTCTCGCGCCAGTAACCCGCCAAACACCGCCCCCATTCCAATATTAACGAACAAATGCGCGGCGTCGCCATGCAGCGTCAAGGCGGTGACCGCCCGCCACCACTCGCCTTCGCGGATCGCGGCCACGTCGACCCGGCCCGCCGCTACCCAGTCAAACCCAAACCCATAGCGACCCTGTAAGGCAAACACGGTGAGCAATACATACGCCCAGATCACGGCCCCGATAACCGCCCCAGGTTGCGGCGGCATGTGCTTTATTGTCGACCTAGCGGCCTGATTCTCCGCCTCATACAGCTGCAACTGTTCACGGGCGCGCGCCTCTTCATGCTCGGGCACCAACACTCGCCAAACCAGCACGTCGCGTTCAACGGCGTGGTCAATCTCCATCGCTTGCAGCACCAGGGCGCGATTTGCGCACTCCTGCATTCGCAGCGATCGATGGATTATCACCATCGACTCGCCGCGTTGAGGTCGAAGTCGGTTTGTCGGGTTATCTGAATAATGTTTCTGAAAACCGGGCCTGACCCCATCTTTATTTGCGACCGACGGCTTCCATCCAGGCGGCCATATACAAAGCAGCCGGGTCTTCGGCAAATTCACGCCAGGCAGCAACGTCGGCTTCCAGCTGTTTTGGTGTACACCATCCCAATGCTTGGTATTGAGGGCCTAGTACTTCGAAAAACAGGTCGTTGTTGCGCTCGGTACAAGCGCGTAAACCTTCCTGCTCCGTCTGCTGATCAAAAACCGCCCTGAAATACTCGACGGTGCAACCCGCCTCGTGGATGATGCCTTTCAGTTGCCGTCCAACTTGTGCGGCGTGGCCGTTATGGGCGCGGAGTCGATGATAGAGTTCAATGCTCCGGGCAATGACCGGCGTCTGTGGATAAATGATGTCAGCGGCATGATCGAATTCCTTCATCGCGATAATGCCGCCACATTTGAGCACACGCACCATCTCCTCCACTACCCGCCTCGGCTCATGGACACTGCCAAGCACCGCCGAACAAAACACCACGTCAAAGGAAGCGTCGTCGAATGGCAGCGCATAAATATCGCCGCTTTCAAAGCGCAGCTTGGTCATGCCCTGCTCGGCCGCATAGTCAGCAGCCGCGGCGAACTGCTCGGGTTCACAGTCAATGCCGACTACCGATCCCGGCGCCAACTTGGCCGCAAAACCCAGCGTCAAGCTGCCGGGTCCGCAACCACAATCGAGCAGGCTCATACCGGGCTCCAGGTAGGGCAGCAGAAACGCCCCGTGGTGGTCCACGGTGCGGCTCTTCATCCACGCCAGGGCGCTGTCGCCATAACCGAGAATGTAGTTTTCCCGGCCGCTATCGGTATCCATCGCCTGACCGCGTTGCGAGTTCGATATTTCAGCCGGGCTTGCGCAGCTTCAGCAGGAAACGATCCGTTTTACCACGGGTCAAGCGAAACACCATCTGGGTGCGGTTGTCTTCGGAATGCGCTAGCACATCACTCTCAGCCTCCAGGACAAATCCAGCATCTGTGGCAATGTCGACGACGACCTGCTTCGGGATCCGGTGTAGCTTGACGTTATTCTCGTCCGCATTGCCGGCGTGATCGATCATACCCAGTGCACCACCAGGCTTTAGAACAGCGTAGATGGCTTGCATGAAAGCGGCAGCAACTTCTGGCCCTGAAAAATTGTAGGTGTCGTGAAAGTTGAGAGCGGTGATTGCTGCATCGACGCTACCCGGTTCGATGGTGAGTTCGTCGAGTTCGACATCCATGCGGACGACATTGGTCAGGTGATTTTTCGCCAATCTTTCGTTCAGCGCCCTGCCATTGGCCCCACCCCTGCTCTCCAGATACGACTGGGGATTCTGGGTGTAAACCG
>JAYZJE010000133.1:0-3059 GCA_036164895.1 Pseudomonadota bacterium | reverse complement strand
GTGCTGCACAACCAGATTGGTGCCGCTGGTGCTTGGTTTGCAGATTTTGCCTATTACCTGTGCGGCCTGCCAGCGTTTCTGTTTCCTGCCATGATGCTGCTGGCCGGTTGGGTGGTGTTCTCCGAACGCACCAACCCTAGGCCGATGGAGAAGAAGGTCATGATTACGCGCTTTGGCGGTTTCGTGATCATGTTATTGACCAGTTGCGGTTTGGCAACGCTGCATTTCGTTAATCAGGAAATGCGCGAGTCGGCCGGTGGCGTGCTTGGCAAGATGGTCGGCACCGGACTGGAGGGCGTGCTTGGGCTGCTGGGCGCGACGCTGTTGTTGTTGGCTTTGTGGCTGGCCGCCGTGTCTCTGTTTACCGGTATATCGTGGCTTGCAGTGATGGACCGCATTGGCTGCTGGGTGCTGCGGGGCGGTGATGCGACGCGCTTGTGGCTAAAGGAATTGCGAGATCGCGCCATGGCGCAGCGCGTTCAGCATCGACGCCAAAGCTTGGTTCGCGCGCAGTGGGAGAAAAAAGCCAAGCAACCACCGCCGCGCATTGATACGACGGTGCCGGGCGATGAGCCTGGCACACGCGCTGAACAGGAGCGTCAGGTCCCTTTGTTTGACCCCCCCGCGGCGGGAGCACTGCCGCCTCTTTCGTTGCTCGATGCCCCCCCCGTGCAGGGTCCCGGGTATTCGCGGGAGGCGCTCGAGGCAATGTCGCGGCTGGTTGAACTTAAGCTGCGTGATTTCGGTGTTGAGGTTGATGTCGTTGCCGTACATCCCGGGCCGATCGTCACTTGCTTTGAGCTGAATCCGGCGCCTGGGGTCAAGGTTAGCCAGATCAGCAACCTGTCCAAGGACATCGCCCGTTCACTTTCCGTCGTCAGTGTCCGCGTTGTAGAAATCATTCCCGGCAAATCCGTCGTGGGACTCGAGATTCCAAACGAGGGCCGCGAACTGGTTACGTTGGGCGAAATTCTCAAGTCTAAGACATATGAAGATTTGCCGTCGCCACTAACACTGGCGCTCGGTAAGGACATCAGTGGCAAGTCGGTGGTCGCCGACCTGGCCCGCATGCCACATCTGTTGATTGCTGGTACGACTGGGTCCGGTAAATCGGTAGGCTTAAACGCGATGGTGCTAAGTCTCCTGTATAAATCCAATCCCGCGCATGTGCGGATGATAATGATTGATCCCAAGATGGTCGAACTGTCGGTTTACGAAGGCATCCCCCATTTGCTGTGCCCGGTTGTGACCGACATGAAAGATGCGGCCAATGCATTGCGCTGGTGCGTGGTGGAGGTGGAGCGGCGTTACCGGCTCATGGCAGCGTTGAAGGTCCGCAACATCGGGGGCTACAACCGCAAGGTCCACGCGGCGCTGGATGATGGCCAGCCGATCGCTGATCCTTTGTTTACGGCGGTTCCAAACCACACCGATGATACTGAGGCGCCGCTGCTGCAGCCGCTGCCAAATATCGTCGTCGTCGTCGATGAACTAGCCGATATGATGATGCTCGTCGGTAAAAAGGTTGAGCAAATAATCGCGCGCCTGGCGCAGAAAGCCCGAGCTGCTGGCCTCCACATGATCATCGCGACTCAGCGTCCGTCGGTAGACGTTATTACCGGGTTGATCAAGGCTAATATTCCTTGCCGGATTGCGTTTCAAGTCTCGGCCAAAGTCGACTCGCGAACAATTCTCGATCAGATCGGTGCCGAGAACCTTCTTGGGCATGGCGATATGTTGTTCTTGCCACCGGGCGTTTCGACACCGGTTCGTGTGCACGGTGCGTTCGTGTCTGATCAGGAAGTCCATCGGGTCGTACAGCATCTGCGTGCCTCCGGCGAACCGATTTACCTCGATGAAGTGACGCAGGAGCCGGTTGGGTCCATTCCCGGCGAACGTTCCGCGGGGGAAGTCGATGGCGAAACGGATGCGCTATATGATCAGGCCGTGCAAATCGTCATTGAAACCCGCAGAGCCTCGATTTCAGGCATCCAGCGTCGCTTGAAAATTGGTTACAACCGTGCTGCCCGGATGGTGGAAACGATGGAGCAGGCCGGTATTGTCGGCGCGCTGCAATCGAACGGAACACGCGAGGTGCTGGTTCCGGCGTCGCCGGATGAAATCTGATTCCGTGTTCGGCTGCCAGCCTAGCCTGACCGGGGCGCGACCACCCACCATTCTTCTGTTGTTAGCTGTTGTTTCTGCCGCGCCACTGATCGGGAGGGCGGAAGCTGCGCCCGGCATGGATTTGCTGCGCGGCTTTCTCGAGTCGGTGCAAACGATGAGCGCTGCTTTTAAGCAGGAACTGTTCGATGCTAGCCAGCGAAGTATCGAAGTGGCATCAGGCACCGTAAAGCTTATGCGCCCAGGCAGGTTTTACTGGACCTATCGAGAGCCATATGAACGCGTCATAGTCGCGGATGGCGAACGCATCTGGATGTATGACCCGGACCTCGAACAGGTGACGGTGCGTGATCTAAAAGCGGGCTTGGGTAATACTCCGGCCGCATTGCTGACTGGCGACCTTGCGGTGCTCGATAACTTTGAAGTGGTCGAAACCACACAGACTGACAACATCCTTTGGCTGCAGCTTGTGCCGGTCAAACGTGACGGTGACTTTGACCGCATCAGCCTGGGTTTCTTCGGGCCCCGACTGGTGCAGTTCGAACTAAAGGACCGGCTCGGGCAGACCACCCGTGTAGAATTCAACGATATCCAACTCAACCCGACACTTGATAGCGATGAATTCCGATTCAAGATCCCGGAAGAAGCGGATGTGATCGATGAGTCCGCCATCTGACTACGTTGTTCTGCCTCTGCGATATTCGTCCTCGTGGCTGGGCGTCGGCGTGCTCATGCTTCTTACGGTGGTGGCGCTGATGTTGCTGCCCTTGCGCGCCCCGAATGTTGCGCCGGCGTACTCCGATTGGTTTGCGCATGCGCTGGTGTTCTGCATTTTAATGATCTGGTTCTCGGGCATTCTGCAGCGCAGCTACCGTTGGGCGATATTTGCAGGCCTGCTGCTGTTCGGCGCGTTGCTAGAGTTACTGCAATCCTTT
>JAYZJE010000132.1:0-10543 GCA_036164895.1 Pseudomonadota bacterium | reverse complement strand
GGCCGGACCGGCGAGTGACGGGTTTCTCATTGAGCACGCGGGCAGCCAGTACGCGCTGCGCATCGATAGGCTCGTGGCGACTATCTTGGGCCTCGACCGGGATACTGAGGCCACCATCGCCGCTGAGATGGGTGAGGAAGGTATAGGGCCTCGGCTAAACTTCGCTGACCCTGGCGCTGGGGTTTTGTTGACCGAGTATCTGCCGGGTCGAAGCTGGTTGATCACTGACCTTGGGCGCCCGGAAAACCTCCGGCGCCTGGCCCTGTTGCTGCGCCGGTTGCACAGGCTGCAGGCGATCGGTAAGCCTTTCGCATTGCGGTCGAATCTGGCGCGCTATGTCGGCCTAGTGGCTACCGCAGAGGCACACCAAATTGCCGGGGAAGCAGACATTCTGCTGCGCCGGCTCAGCATCGACCACTCGCGCCTGTGCCTTTGTCACAATGATTTGAGCAGTGCGAACATTTTGGATACCGGAAGCCTGCGCCTGATCGACTGGGAGTATGCAGCCATTGGCGATCCGTGCTTCGATCTAGCTACTGTCATCCAGCACCATGGATTGGCAGAAGGGCAGGTTGAGTGTCTGCTGACGGCATACAAGGATCCGGTATCCGACGAGGACCGGCATCACCTGCGTCGTTATTGCAGGCTCTATGACCGCGTACTGGCGTTGTGGTTGCTGGCGGTAGGCTGCAACACAGACCTTGACCCCGAGCAGGTCGAGCAGCTTGCTGGTGTGCGCTCGCGTATCGCGGAAGGACCATGACTGTAGACGTTGATTCCGGCATCGGATAGCTTTGCAAGCAGATGCAAGTGCGGCGCCTATTTTTTTGAGAATTCACCAGCAAAGAGCAAATCGGAAAGGACGCGACTCAAGGCGACTGAAGAAAATATCTGTGCCGACGTCGTATTCACGGTGTTCGGATTGGCTGATCATGAATTACCAATGGGCGCTGGGATCCTTAAGGGCTCTGTAAATCCACGCTTTGGCTGCCCATTATTACAATACCCACGGTTCCACGTAACTGTCATAGAATATTTTGTATGTAAACAATTCAAATCGTACAACCATGTCTGTAGAAAACCCCGATATCGAATCCATTCCTTCATTGCTGGAGGGTTTGGAGAGCGTCGTTGGGCAACCGAATTTGCTTGTCGATGATGAGAACCGACTGTTTTACTCAACCGACGTGTATCGCCGCGCGGACGTTCTGGCAGTCGCCGTGGTTCGCCCGGGTACCGTTGAAGAGTTACAGGCGGTCGTGCGGCTGTGTTCGCAGCACAAGTCTCCGCTCGTGGTGCGGGGTGGTGGGGCGTCGTATACCGATGGTTATCTGCCAGTGCGGCCGGATACAGTCAGCATAGACATGGCGCGCCTGAACCGGATCGAGGTCAATGCCGAGGACATGTATGTCACGGTAGAAGCGGGCTTAACCTGGGCAAAACTTTTTGAAACGCTGTCCGCACAGGGTTTGCGGACTCCGTTCTGGGGCCCGTTTTCCGGCATCGCCGCTACGGTCGGCGGTTCCATGTCCCAGTACGCCATCAATTACGGTTCTGGCCTTTACGGCGTCTCCGCCGAATCACTGACCGGTATGGATATCGTGCTGGCCAATGGTGACCTGTTGTCGACCGGGTCAGCCGGCGGTGGCGATGGTACGCCGTATTGTCGGTTTTATGGCCCGGATCTGACCGGACTGTTCGTTGGCGAGGCTGGCGCGCTGGGCATCAAGGCACGGATCAGCATGCGGCTGATGAGGCGGCCGCTTGGTTTTGCCGCCTGCTCGTTCGGCTTTCCGGACGCCGACAGTACACTGGATGCGATGACGGAAATCGCCAAACTCGGCGTGGTCGCGCAAAATTTTGGTCTTGACCCGCGGCAGCAAAAAACGGCTCTGACCCGGATGGAATCGGCCAATCCATGGGATGCAGCGCGGTCCGTGTTCGTGTCAGCGCGCAATCCGCTCGACGGGTTCCTGCAGGTTGCCCGCATGGGGTTGGCAGGTCGGAATTTCCTCAAGCGCGCCATTTATTCGGCCCACTTCAGCTGCGAGGGCGTGACCAAACGCGAGGCTAAGGCCAAACTGGCCGAAGTCAGAAAGATTGGCCGCCGCTACGGCGCGGAGGTCGCAAATTCAATACCGACGTATTTCAATGCGGAGCCGTTTATGGAACTGGTGCCGATACTCGGTCCCAATGGAGAGCGCTGGAAGCCGACACACGGGATTCTGCCATTCTCGAAATTGAAAAAGCACAACGCGGATTTCGAACGATTGATGGACGAATACCGTGACCGGATGCAGGAACACAAAGTGCGAATGACGCGGATGCTGATGTCTTTCAGTACCAACGGGTTTATCTATGAACCGACGTTTCTGTGGGAGGATGAGCAGACGATCTACCACCATCGGATGTATCCAGCCGATTTACTGCCGGACGTGCCGCAACATCCGCCGAACCCCGAGGGTTTTGCGCTGGTCGAGGAGATCAAACAGCGAATCGCCGACCTCTGCGTCGAAAACGGCGCTTGTCATATGCAGATCGGCAAGGATTATCCGTATCTGGAGACCCGCAAACCCGAAGTGCGCAGTTTCGTGCAGCAGTTGAAGAGGCTGCTCGATCCCGAAAACCTGATGAACCCTGGCGCGCTCGGCCTCGGTTAACTGCGAGTACCGAGTTCATCAGGTTCACTGCTGGCGCGTCGGGTTCGATTGAGCCCCCAAGCGGCGCTCCGTCAGCCACCGCTGCGACTGATGGTATGGTCTCGTTAAAATACCGATCAACGAGGATGACATGGGTGAAATTAATAAATTCGACTTAATTATCAAGAATATACGAGTTGTCCGGCCGCAGGCTGATGCCATCGTAAATGCCGACATCGGCATCAGCGGTGGCAAGATTGCCAGCATCGGGCCCGACCTCGATGTCGCGGTAGCGGCCGAGGTCTACGATGGCCAGGGCCGGCTTGCGTTTCCGGGACTTGTCGACCCGCACATGCATACTGGCATCTATTCGCCCCTACAGGAGGATGCGATAACGGAAAGCCGCGCTGCCGCCCAGGGTGGTGTCACGACAAGCGTCAATTACATGCGCACTGGTGGCTATTACCTGAACAAGGGCGGGCCGTACCGCGAGTTTTTCCCGGAGGTGCTAGAACTGTCCGAAGGCCGATTCCATGTTGACTATGCCTATCACTTGGCCCCGATGGACCGACACCACATCGCGGAGATTCCCGAACTGATCGATGAATTCGGCGTGACCTCGTTCAAAATCTTCATGTTCTATGGCAGCCATGGATTGCATGGGCGCTCGTCAAGCCAGCACGAATTCCTGATGATCGACGAAGACGAGCGCTACGATTTCGCACATTTCGAGTTCGTCATGCGCGGCATCCAGGGTGCGATGCAGCAGTATCCGGACAAGGCCGACCAGATTAGCCTGAGCCTGCATTGCGAGACGGCCGAGATCATGACGGCATATACCAAGATCGTCGAGGAGGAGGGCAGGCTCAAAGGCCTGCCGGCATATAGTGCTTCCCGGCCACCTCATTCGGAGGGCCTAGCGATTTTCATTGCGTCCTACCTCGCTAATGAAACCGAGTTACCGAATATCAACCTGCTGCACTTGACCTCGCGGAAAGCCATCGTCGCGGCCTTGCAAATGGCCGAAGTATTTCCGCACATTAATTTCCGCCGCGAGGTTACGATCGGCCACCTTATGCTAGATGTCAACGCACCGACAGGCGCGCTGGCAAAGGTCAATCCGCCAATACGCCCACGCGAAGACGTCGAGTTTCTGTGGGAGAAAATGCTCGAAGGCAGGATCGACTGGGTTTGCAGTGACCACGCTTGTTGTAAGCACGAACTCAAAATCGATGGGGAACAGCCGGAAGATATCTTCCTGGCGAAATCCGGTTTCGGCGGTACCGAATACCTGATGTCGGCCTTGGTCAGTGAAGGGCAAAAGCGGGGGCTGTCATACAATCGCATTGCCGAGCTGACCAGTTTTAATCCGGCTAGGCGTTTTGGCCTGAACTGCAAGGGCGATCTGGCCAAGGGCCTGGACGCAGACGTCGTGCTGGTCGACCCGCAGGAGTCCTGGGTCGTTCACGCAGAGAATTCGGAGTCACAGCAGGGCTATACGCCGCTGGAGGGACAGGAACTCGGCGCACGGGTCAAGACTACGTTTCTGCGCGGCCAGCGTATTTACGATGATGGGAGCGTCATCGGTGATCCAACCGGCCAATACCTAAAACGACCCTGCTGATCGCCGATACGAATGAATCCGGTTTTCGATTTATACCAGGGGAAGAAAAAAACGCCGGCCAAAGTCCGGCGTTTCTTGTTGGGTAGATCAGTGGGCCGTTAGCTACCGAAACACCAGGTGAAGTTTGCACCAACACGTCACTGGATATTCTGATAGATAAATGAGCCGCCGAATTCGGGTGTCGGGTTGCTCGTCTCTGATTATACTTGCGTGGTTTGCCACGCTGCCTGCGTGCTGTGCGAGTTCAATTTTTGTCCGGATATACCTGACGTGGTAATTCTTTTTCTGATTGTGTTTGTCGGGCTGGTCGGTTTTGGTCTGATCCTACCGCTGTTCCCATTTTACGCCTTGCGCTTGGGAGCCTCACCGGAAGTGATGACGTGGACCATGGCCGCTTTTTCCTTGGGCCAGTTTATCGCGGCGCCGATCTGGGGCCGGCTCAGTGATGCCTGGGGTCGTCGCCCCATCCTGATACTGACGATGCTGGGTTCCGCAATCTCATATCTGATCCTCGCCTACGCCGACGAGCTCTGGGTGCTGATCTTCAGCCGGGTGTTTGGCGGCCTGATGGCCGGCAATATTGCGATCGCCTTTGCTTATGTGACCGATATCACTAGGCCCCAGGACCGGGCAGCGGGGCTGGGCCGAATCAGTGCGGCGCTGGGGTTGGGCTTTATGTTTGGGCCAGCGATCGGTGGTTTACTGGCTGGCCCTGACGTCGAAACCGCCAACTACCTGCTGCCGGCGCTTGCAGCTGGGGGCGTCAGCCTGATTGCCATGCTTGGGGCCTGGCTGATGTTGCCGGAAAGCCTGCCCGCCGAACGTCGCCGCCCACTGTTTGGTGGTCGCATAGAATCCGAGCAACAGGGCTCAGCTGGCGCGGGACCAACCGGTCTGTTGCAACGGCCGAACCTGTTGCGCTTGGTCACCTCGGCTTTCATGTTTTTCGTCGCGATGTCGCTGATGGAGTCGATATTCCCGCTGTGGAGCAACAATCTATTCAACCTCGGCCCATCCGACATCGGCTTGCTTTTTCTGGGTATCGGAGCGATCTCAGTGATCACCCAGGGTGTTCTGATCGGAAAACTGGTGCCCCGATTCGGGGAAAAAAGACTGGCATTGTTTGCCGTTGTGATGTTCGGTACCGGCATGCTGGTACTGGCAACCGCCGGCGCTGTCTGGCAGGTGCTGCTGGGCATAGCGTTTTTCGCCACCGGTACCGGCTTTTTAAACCCAAGCCTGTCAAGTTTGGTGTCGCAGACGGCGGCCGATAACGAGCGCGGCAGCGTTATGGGGAAGTATCAGGCGGCCAGCGCACTTGGCCGGATCGGTGGCCCGTCGATATCCGGTATGCTGTACGCGGACGTGAGTTTGGCAGCGCCTTTCGCGCTGGGTGGGCTGATCATGCTGCCGGTCCTGATGCTAATCAGGTCGACACAGATAATGACCCGGCCAGTCTCGAAACCCGGCGCTTCAGGCTAAGCTGGCCGCCATTGCGGTTAGTCACTTGTAAATGCTCCAGGGATACAAACGGGCAGTGAGCTATCTGCGCTGATGTGGTCACGGTAGGGCTCCTTCGGACCGTGTTGCGTCCGCCACGGCGCTTGCATTCCGATGAAATAGCTCCTGATATACTGCCCGCGGTGTGGTGCCCGGCCCGACTTATTTGCCTTGATTTTCGACGACATAGCCTGGATGACTGACTCCAACGAATTTAAAGGGCTGGATTTCATTCGCCAGATCATCGGCAGCGATCTAGCTTCTGGCAAGCACAGCGGCGTGGTCACGCGGTTTCCGCCCGAACCGAACGGGTACCTGCATATCGGTCACGCCAAGTCGATTTGCTTGAATTTCGGTGTTGCCGAGGAGTTCGGCGGGAAGACGTACCTTCGATTTGACGACACGAATCCTATGAAAGAGGAGCAGGATTTCGTCGATGCCATCATTGACGACGTGCGCTGGCTTGGTTACGACTTTAAGGATCGACTCACTTATTCGTCTGATTATTTTCAGCAGCTCTATGAATGTGCAGAAAAGCTAATCCAGGATGGTAAGGCTTATGTCGACAGCCAGAGTGTCAAGGAGATTCGAGATCATCGGGGTACGCTGACCGCGCCGGGCCGCGACAGTCCATATCGCGACCGGGAAGCGGACAAAAATCTGGAGTTGTTCCAGCGGATGCGTGACGGTGAATTCGCCGAAGGTGAGCACGTGCTGCGTGCCCGAATAGATATGGCGTCACCCAATATCAATTTGCGCGATCCAACGCTGTACCGTATCCGCAAGGCGACTCACCATCGCACTGGCGATAAGTGGTGCATTTACCCAATGTACGATTTTGCCCTGACGATTTCGGACGCACTGGAAGGCGTTACGCATTCGCTGTGCACGCTGGAATTCGAAGACCACCGGCCGTTATATGACTGGATCTTGGACCAGCTGGATTTACCGCATCGTCCCCGGCAAATCGAGTTTTCCCGGTTGAATCTAGCTTACACGGTTATGAGTAAGCGCAGCTTGGCCGAATTAATTGAGCTTGGGCAGGTCAGCGGTTGGAACGATCCGCGTATTCCGACGCTGGCCGGGATGCGTCGCCGCGGCTATCCACCGGCAGCGATCCGAGATTTTTGTAATCGCGTTGGCATAACCAAGAAGGAAAACATTATCGAGATGGGTATGTTGGAAAACTCGGTGCGCAAAGAGTTGGATGACCGTGCCCAAAGGGTTATGGCTGTAGTGCGGCCATTGAAGATCGTCCTGACCAATTATCCTGAAGGGCAAACTGAGATGTTGACTGCTGCCAATCACCCGATGCAGCCGAATATGGGCACGCGCGAGCTGGTGTTTGGGCGCGAATTGTACATCGAGCGGGACGATTTTATGGAGGACCCGACACGCAAATTTTTCCGGCTGCAGCTTGGTGGTGAGGTTCGCTTGCGTTACGCCTTCATTATCAAGTGTGAAAAGATTATCAAGGATACGAGCGGTGAAATCATTGAGCTTCACTGTACTTATGATCCGGAAACTCGCAGTGGGGGCGATAAGGCACAGCGAAAAGTCAAAGGAACGATTCACTGGGTTTCCTGCGTGCATTCCGCCCAGGCAGAAATTCGACTGTATGACCGGCTGTTCACATCGGCGCGGCCTGGGTCTGGCAACAATCAGCTGGGTTTTGCGGAGTCGCTGAACCCGGATTCCTTGATCGTGGTCACTGATGGTCGGGTTGAACTAGGCCTAACCGATTCGCAGCGCCAAGTGCAGTTTGAAAGAACCGGCTATTTCGTTGCGGACGCAATTGATTCCCACCCGGGACGGCCAGTGTTCAACCAGATCGTAACGCTGCGAGATTCCTGGGCCAAAATTGAGCGTGAGCAAACGCCTGAGGTCTGAGTTGGATTGGCTGGTCTTTGACCCAGCCAAGCTAGTGCGCCGACCCGGTAGCGTCCTGGACGGTTACAGGAGCTCCGCGACTGAGGCCTAGGCTTTCTGCAGCGCTTCCCTCAGCGCGGGCAATTTCGACCACCCCAAATGAATTGATAAGGGCCAAAAACCCACCGGGCCTGCATTTACCGTAGGTGCTCTCAAACTTGAAACTGTGGCCCGCCGCGTGGGCCTCAGGTCTTTTAAAAGTCTCTATGTTCGCTGCGTCGATATTGGTGATCAGGTTTCCGAAGTGGTCGATGGCGATAACTATTCCCTGCACTCGACCGGACTTCAGCTCAGGGCGGTCCACGAGCGATGGAACCAGCTCATCAACTGGCGGGCCGATTTCCGCAAGACTGATGCGTCCCGATGCCAGATCGGTCGCAAGTGGTGCAAATATGTCGCGACCGTGAAAGGTTGCGCTGGTTTTGGGCCAGTCTTGTTGCTGCATCCATTCATTCGACAGGCGATAAGCGTTCTTCGGTTGGTCGGTGTCGAGAACAATTGGTAGCAGGCCATTATCCGGCGCAACAAACAGATGTTGGTCATGTTCGGCAGCGACAATATCGCGAGCCGTGCCGACACCCGGATCGACAACCGCCACATGCACGGTACCTGGCGGAAAATAGCGGTAGGCGCGCGCGAGCCAAAAACCTGCTTCCGCGGACCAGTGCACGTGAATCTCGTGCGTTAGGTCGATAATTCGGGCAGTAGGTAGTCGCGACAGCATGATTCCCTTCATAACTGCCACGAACGGTCCTTTATGACCAAAATCGGTTGTCAATGTTATCGTCGAGGGTACGGTATGCATACTGAGGCCTGCTGGAGAACCATTGTGCTCTCTTGTAGTCTTAGGCTGTTATAGCCTGACTATAACAATAAGAAAAGTGAGTCGCTTTTTTAGGATGTGGGGCTATTATTTGCTCAGTTGCGCCGGTACGTTCCGGGCGAGCATTAATCAGTTATGGCAGGTCGTTTTTTCCAAGGATGGATTAAAGGGCGGTTACCAGGCTGAAAATATCCGATAAACGTCCAATTTACTTCGACGATTTTTTCTCAGAACGGAGTCATTACGTTTCACGGCGAGGCCAGCTTCGTGCCCAGTAAATAAACGGCGTGTCCACTGCAGCGATCGCAAGTTTGAAGACGTATTTCGCGGCACCCAATTGGATCGCGGTCGAAAGGTCGACGATGCCCCACCAGACCACGAGTGAGTAAAGCACGGTATCGATTATTTGCGAGGCCATCGTTGACAGGTTGTTTCTCAGCCAGAGGTAGCGGCCGTCGGTGCGTCTCTTGATGTAATGGAAAAACCACACGTCAAAGGTTTGGCTAATCAGGTAAGCGAACAATGAGCCGAAGATAAATCGCGGCGTAAAGTTCAGGATGGTTGCAAATGAGTCTTGTATGTTACGCGATAGAGTGGCAGTTTTCGGATCCGTTGTCGGCTGGAACTCCAGCGCAATACTCAGCATAAGCACGGTAATAACGCTGACGGCGAAGCCGATTATGACGGCTCGATTGGCCTGCATGCGCCCATACTTCTCACTCAGGAGATCGGTAGCAAAGAAAATTCCGGAATAAAAAATAACGCCCAGACTGGTCTGGAAGCCCAAAATCGTGGTCAGTTTGGGCCCCTGTAAATTCGACAGCAAAATCGCCAGCACGATACAGGCAAGCAGTCCCTGACGGCCAAAGATGCGATACATCAGCACCGTGACGGCAAGATCCAGTAGTACCGTGGTGAGCCAGAGGAGGTCCTGGTTCGTCTGAAAGAATCCCTGGATTTCGGCGGGAATCACGGCTACCCGTAGTCAACTAGGTCGTGTTTATGCAGCGGCGTGTTGTTTACCGCTTCCCACCTTGGCGCGGGATCGGTGGGTTCGCCATCGGTGCGAGAAGTTCGCCTGAATCATGAGTAGGCTTGGGGTAAGCAATAAAGTGAGCAGCGTTGCAAACACCAGCCCCCCAGAAATAGCTGTGGCCATTTGTCTCCACCACTGGGTCGCGGGCCCTCCAAAGAATATATCCCGGTTGACGATGTCGATATTCATTGCCAGCGCCATCGGCATCAGGCCCATGACCGTGGTTACCGTTGTCAGCATAACCGGGCGTAAACGTTGGGTGCAGGTGCGCATCACAGCTTCCTTCGCGGTGATTCCGGATTGGCGAATCTTGTTGTAGGTATCAATCAGCACAATGTTGTTGTTTACGACGATACCCGCCAGCGCAATCGCCCCGATACCGGAATTGACTAGGCTGAATGCCTGGTTCGTGACCAACAAGCCGAGCAGTACGCCGCCGGTTGAGAACATGACGGCAGTCAGTATCAGAAAGGCCTGGAACAGGCTATTGAACTGGGTTACCAGGATAATCGCCATAATCGCCATGGCCAGCCCGAATGCCTTCCATAGAAATGCGATGGTTTCTTCTTCGGTTTGTGCACCTCCCTTGAATCGTAAACTGACCGATGGATCGAGGTCCAGCTTGGGAAGTTCCGCTTTGAACTTCTCCAGCACCGGCGAAATTTGGGCGCCCTGTGCTAAATCCGCCTGCACGAGCATGGTGCGGCGCATATCGGTTCTCATTATCGTGCGTGTCGCCGCACCGGATTGCCGGCTGACGAAGGTTCCGATTGGCACGCTGCCTGCCTGTGTCGGGATTCTAAGTTCTGCAAGGTGGTCGAGACTTCGCTTGTTCGATGGAAAACGTACGCGGATGTCAATTTCCTCGTCGGCATCATCAGGTCGATATTCCCCGACCTTGATTCCGGTGGTAATCCATTGAATGGCGCTTCCGCTTAACTGAACATCGGCTCCACATTTTGCAGCTTGGGCACGGTTGACTTTCAGTCGCC